>JASBUM010000011.1 GCA_030147905.1 Acidimangrovimonas sp. | reverse complement strand
CGACCGAAGGCGTCGAAGGCGCTGGCGGCCAGCGTGTCATCGGCGTCGAGGAAGAACAGCCAGTCGATCCCCTGTTCCTGCGCCGCGGCGATCGCCTGATTGCGCCGGCGTGAACGGCCGAATCGACCCTGGGTATCATCCATGGCAAAGAGGTGGACCGATTCGAACGGCCCCCGGGCATAGGCCATCGCCCGTTCGATCGAGGGTTTGCAGCGCTCGACGAAGAGGGTTTCGTGCCCCGGCCCGACGGGCGTGATGATTCCGCAAGACAGCCCCGACATCGCGCGCCCCTATTTCTTTACCAGCGCGCCGAAGACATCATCGCGCAGGCTCTGGCGTTTCGCATGGGCGTTGTCGGCACCGCTGAAGGCTGGCGAGAGGCTGATCTGCGCGAGAATGAGCGCCGCCACCAAAAGCGCGCCGCCTCCGATTCCGCCACGCAGCAGCCGCCCGCGCATGCCCTTGCCGCGCATCGCGCGCCGCCTCGGGTGACCGGCGACAATTCCCGGGGCAGGTGGGACAACCGGGCGCGCCCCGGACCGGCCGGGGCCACGCCCGGTCGACACCCCGCCCGGCCTTCCATCGGGATCGCGCGCGGCGGCTTCCGCACGGGCCCCTTCGAGCGTGACATAGAGATAGCCCTCCGCCCCGGTCAGTCGGACCGGCAGCGGCGCCTCTTCCAGTGCTGCGACAAGGGCGGCGGGAAAGAGATGCGCGGACAGCACGATCTGCTCCGGCAGGCGGGCGCCCAGCACCCCCCCGAAACCTGCGAAGGGCAGCGCAAAGCCCAGCAGGTCGTCGCGAAAGATCACCTGTGCGCGCGAATCGAAGGCCGCAGGCGTGCCACCGGCTCCGCGGGCCAGAAGGGACAGAAGCCCCGGCCGGCGCGACGCCAGCACGCCTTCGCCGAAGACGGCGTGGCGCCGGGCTGCGGAATCAAGCGGACGGAAGCCCTTCGGCCAGCCCCCGGCCGCATCCCCCGCCATGTCGTGGCCATCGCCGGGCACGCCGTCGGGCAGACTCCGGCTGCCTGCATGGGCTGCGGCATCGGCGACGGGTTCGGGTGGCGTGCCCCTCGGGCTCGCGGCCGGCCGACTCGCGGCCTCGGGCGCTTCCGCCGCAGCCCGGCCACCTGCGGCCACCCCCGCACCAGCCACCCCGGCACCAGCCGGCGCTGCATCGCCCGGCCGGCGATGGCTGAAGACCGCCGCACGTCCCTCCCCCGGCCTGACCGCGCCATCCTTCACCGCCGGCTCCGCCAGCCACAGATCGACCCCGGCCGCGGCGAGACTTTCACGGGTGATGCGCGCCGACGAACCCGCAGCCGCCTTCCCGGTGGTCAGCAGCTCGACATCCAGCCCCTCTTCCAGCGCGAAGGCATAGTTGATCGCATAATCCGAGGCCGTCTCCACCAGTGCGTCGGTTTCCGCCACCAGGCCGATGATGGCCTGCTCCTCGGAAAACAGCATCCGCCGCGCGGGATAGCCCTTGCGCTCGGGCACGACGTGGAAGCCGCCCGCCGGCATCTGCAGCAGCTCCGCTATCCGGCGCAAGATCCTGTCATCCTCGGCGCGGTGAAAGACGAGCATGGCGCAGCCGCCCGAGCGATCCAGGCAGACGGCGAGGCGGATCGCCTCGGGCCAGCCCCGGAAGATCTGGCGCATCTCGGCCTCTTCCAGAAAGAAGGCCAAAGCTTCGGCGGCTTCGTTCATCCCGGGGCTCGCTCTTGGGAATACGACATGAAGAAACACTAACTATACTTGCAAATGAAGTCAATTATACTTGACGACATCAAGCAACCCTGAAAAATTCATCATGGAACAATCCCGCGCAGGCGAAGATTGGGCGGGCAGGGCGGATCATCCCCCGCCCAAAGCAGGAAAGAGAGGGACAGATGACGATCATTGCCGGTCTGGTGATCGTGGTAGCGCTGGTATTCGGCGGCTTTACCCTTTCGGGCGGGAAGATGGGGGTGCTGATTCATGCGCTCCCCTTCGAGGGCATGATGATCGGCGGCGCCGCTATCGGATCCTTCATGATCGCCAATTCCTTCGGAGTCATCCGTCGGTCCGGGGGCGGCTTCATCCGCATCTTCCGTGGCAACAAATGGAAAGCCAAGGATTACAACGATATCCTTGCGCTGATGTTCGAGTTGTCCCGGCTCTATCGCACCAAGGGGATTCTCGCGCTCGACGATCACATCGAGAACCCCGGCGAAAGCGAGATTTTCAAGCGATATCCGAAGATCACCGCCGATCATTTCGCCGTCGAACTGATCACCGATTCCTTCCGCATGCTGGCGATGCAGTTCGATGACCAGTACCAGACCGAGGACGTCATCAACCGAAAGCTCAAGAAGCACCACCAGGAATGCATGGCCCCCGCCAACGCGATCCAGACCGTGTCGGACGCGCTGCCCGCGATCGGGATCATCGCCGCGGTGCTGGGCGTCATCAAGACGATGGGGGCCATCAACCAGTCACCCGAGGTTCTGGGCGAGATGATCGGCGGCGCGCTGGTCGGCACCTTCATGGGCGTGTTTCTGGCCTATTGCATCGTGGCGCCGGTGTCGGGCCGGCTGCGCCAGATCGAGGAAGAGGATGCCTCGCTCTATTCCGTGATTCGCGACATCTTCGTGGCCATGGTCGCCGGGCATCCGCCGAACATCTGCATCGAGATCGGCCGCGGCAACATTCCCACGGCGATGCAGCCCGACTTCTACGCGGTCGAGCGCGCGCAAAAGGAATTGCAGGCCACGGCGGCCTGAAGGGCAGGCGGGGACGATGGCCGAGCGGCGCATCCAGGCCCTGGCCCTTTTGGTCAGGCTCAGTCGTCGCGCGATGGAGGAGCAGGCCGCGCAACTCGGCGCGGTCAACCGCAAGATCGCCGCCCTGCGCGCAGAACGTTCGGGACTGCTCGAAGGGCTGCGCGCCCAGGCCGGCACCCGCGATATCGAGACCGCACGCTATTTCCCGGCCTACCTGCGATCGGTCCGCGCCGAAGAGGCCCGGTTGACGGCGGTCGAGGCACGCCTGATCGAGGAGGCGCGCCGGATCGAGGTGACGCTGGCCGAGCGGTTCCGCACGCTCAAGGCCCAGGAAGGCGCGCATGACCAGGCGCGCGAAGCGGCACGGAGCCGAGCCGAGCGGATGGAGACCGCCCTGCGCGACGAACAGGCCCTGATCCGCTGGGAAAGAGCGCGCCGCGCCGATTAGGCACTGTCATTACCGCACCGGCGCAATCGCCAGCGCATCTTTCACGAATGCCCGGCAGACGAAGCCGGCGCGGCTCATGCGCCCCGGGCCTTCGCCCACCCTTTTTGCAGCATGTCGCAGTGGGGCCCGCCGCCTTTCTGTAACACTATAAAATCACAACATCACACGATTTATGTTGCATCGTGACGGATGGGTGTTACAAGCCACGAGCGAAGCCGATGGATCCGACGCGGGGGAGGGCGGCGTGAAGCGGGAAGAACGCAGGCAGGCGATCATGGATATCCTGATCGAGGCGCGCGCCGTCGATCTGGACGCGCTGGCCGCGCGGTTTTCCGTCTCCCGGATGACGATCCACCGCGATCTGGACGAGCTCGAGCGCGCCGGCGTTCTGCGCAAGGTCCGCGGCGGGGCGACGATCGAGGCGGGGACCCAGTTCGAAAGCGACTTCCGGGTGCGCGAGCGTCAGGACGGCGCCGCCAAGGCGCGGATGGCGCGGGCCGCACTGACGTTGATCGAGCCGGGCATGACCATCATCATCAATGACGGCTCGATGGCCGCGGTCCTGGGCGAGGCGGTGGCGCAGCGCCGGCCGCTCACCGTCATCACCAACAATGCCGCGGTCATCGACCGGCTGAAGAACGAGGCGGGGATAACGCTGATCGCGCTTGGCGGCAGCTTCAGCCCGAAGTTCAACGGTTTCTTCGGCATCGTCACGGAAAACGCGCTGTCGCGGCTTCGGGCGGATATGGCCTTTGTCTCCGCTCCGGCCATATCCGGACTGCGGGCCTTCCACATGGACGATTCGGTGGTGCGCACCAAGCGGATGATGATGGCGGCCGCCGGGCGAAGCTGTCTGCTGATAAATCACCAGCGCTTCGGCCGCTCGGCGCTGCATGTGCTGGCCGACCTGACCGATTTCGATGCCATCATCACCGATGACGCCCCCGCGCCAGAGGAGCGCGCGGCCCTTGACCGGGCGGGCATCACCCTGACCATCGCCGCGGAGTGACACATGACCGGGACACCGCCTTTCTGGATCGGGACGAGCTGGAAGATGAACAAGACCCTGGCAGAGGCTTGCACCTTTGCCGAGGGGCTGAAGGCCGCCGACGCCTCCCGCGATCCGCGTATCCAGCGCTTCGTCATTCCGCCCTTCACCGCCGTGCGCGAGGTGAAGGCCATGCTGGCGGAGACCTCGGTGAAGGTCGGCGCGCAGAACATGCACTGGGCGCAGGACGGCGCATGGACGGGCGAGATATCGCCCGCGATGCTGACGGACTGCAACCTCGACCTCGTGGAGCTTGGCCATTCGGAACGGCGCGCGCATTTCGGCGAGATCGATGAGACCGTCGCCCTCAAGACCGAAGCCGCCGTGCGGAACCGCCTGATTCCGCTGATCTGCATCGGCGAGACGCGCGCGGAACGCGAGGCCGGCCGCGCTCGGGCGGTGCTGGAGCGACAGGTGCGCCATGCGCTCGGCCGGCTGACGGCTGAGCAGAAGAATGCGCCCGTCCTGCTTGCCTATGAGCCGGTCTGGGCCATCGGCGTGCACGGCATTCCGGCCACCGCCGATTACGCGCAGTCGCGCCACGCCGAGATCGTGGCCACGGCCGAGGCCGTGATGGGCCGCCGCATCCCCTGCCTCTACGGCGGGTCGGTCAATCCCGGCAATTGCGAAGAGCTTGTCGCCTGTCCGCATGTGGACGGGCTGTTCATCGGCCGCTCGGCCTGGAATGTCGAAGGCTACCTGGACATCCTCGCCCGCTGCGCCGCCAGACTCTGAGAAGGAGAAAACCATGAAAATCGCGGTTGCGGGCGACAGCGCCGGTGAGGGGCTGGCCAGAATCCTCGCCGATCATCTGCGGGACCGGCACGACGTCGCCGAGATCTCGCACACCGGGACAGGGCCCGATCCGTTCTATGCCGATATGTCGGATCGGGTCGCCAACGCGGTCCTGGATGGACGCTACGACCGTGCGATCCTCGTCTGCGGAACAGGGATCGGGGTTGCGATCTCCGCGAACAAGGTGCCCGGGATCCGCGCAGCGCAGTGCCATGACACCTATTCCGCCGCGCGGGCGGCACTTTCCAACAACGCGCAGATCATCACCATGGGCGCGCGCGTCGTCGGTCCGGAACTGGCGAAGGCGATCGCCGATGCCTTCCTGAAGGAGACCTTCGATCCGGCTGGCCGTTCGGCCGGGAATGTCGCGGCCATCGACGCGCTCGATGCCAAATACGCCCGCTGACGGATAGCGCGCGGTCAGCCGCGCAGACCACGCCGGAGATCATCCATGTTGCTCTTGCCGGGGGACGGCCCTGCCTGCGGGACCCCTCTTGAAGACGCCCTGCGCCCGAACGATGCCGGGGCGCGCGTCGTCGCCGCCATCGCGGGCGCCGTTCCGGCGCTGGCCGAGAGGCTGGCGGCAGGGGCGCTGCCGGGCGACCCGCGAGCGGTTGTGGGCCGAAACGAAAGCGGAGATGCACAGAAGGCGCTGGATATCGGCGCGCATGATCACATCGTCGCCGCACTTGCCCGCGCAGGCGTGCGCCTCGTGCTGTCGGAGGAGTCGCAAGAACTCATCTGTCTCGATCCCGAAGCCGCATTCGACGTGGCCATCGACCCGATCGACGGCTCCGGCAGCATCGGGATCGGCGCGCCGCTGGGGCTTCTGTTCTCGGTCCTGCCCGCGGCGCCCGACGGCTTCCTGCGCACCGGCCGGGCCGTTGTCGCCGCGGGCTACGTCTCGTTCGGGCATTCGACCGACTTCGGCTTCTCCCTGGGCGCCGGGGTGAGCATCGCGACCTTCGACCGCGCGGCCGGCACCTTCCGCGTGGCGCGCGAACGGGTGCGGCTCGAAGGGCAGGCGGGCACGATCGCCTTCAACGCCTCCAACGAACGCCACTGGCCACCCGGGCTGAGAGCCTATGCCCGCGACCTGCGCGCGGGCACGGACGGCCCTCGCGGGCGGGATTTCAACATGCGCTGGCTGGCGGCGGCGGTGGGTGAGTTGCACCGCATCCTGTTGCTCGGCGGCTGCTTCATGTATCCCGCGGACCGCCGGCCCGGCCATGAGAGAGGCCGGCTGCGCCTGATCTACGAGGCCTGTCCGATCGCCTTCCTGATCGAACAGGCCGGAGGTGCCGCCACCGACGGGCGCGGTCCGATCCTCGACCGCATGCCCGTGGCCCTTCACGAGCATTGCCCACTGATCTTCGGCGCCTCCGGTGAGGTCGAGACCATCGGCCGATACCTCGCCGCCCCTTGCAAGGATTGACGACATGGCCCGGATAACCCTTCGCCAACTTCTCGACCACGCGGCCGAGAACTGCTACGCCGTCCCCGCGTTCAACATCTCCAACATGGAACAGGGCCTTGCGGTCATGGCGGCGGCCAGCGCCTGCAATGCGCCGGTCATCCTTCAGGCAAGCCGCGGGGCGCGGGCCTATGCGGGCGATCGCGTGCTGGCCCGGCTGATCGACGGTCTTGCCGAGACGTATCCCGACATTCCGGTCTGCATCCATCTCGACCACGGCAACACCCTGGCGACCTGCGCCACCGCGATCCAGAACGGCTTTACGTCGGTAATGATGGACGGCTCGCTGCGCGAGGACGGCACGACGCCCGCGGACTATGCCTATAACGTCGACATCACCCGCCGCGTGGTCGAGATGTCCCACGCGTGCGGGGTATCGGTAGAGGGCGAGCTGGGTGTGCTCGGCTCGCTCGAAACCGGGATGGGCGATCAGGAGGATGGCCACGGCGCGACCGGACGGCTGAGCGAAGACCAGCTTCTGACCGACCCTGAAGAGGCCGCGCGCTTCGTGGCCGAGACCGGCGTGGATGCGCTGGCGGTCGCGATGGGAACCAGCCATGGCGCCTACAAGTTCACGCGCAAGCCGGACGGCAGCGTTCTGGCCATGTCGGTGATCGAGGAAATCCATCGCCGGCTGCCGAACACGCATCTGGTGATGCATGGGTCGTCCTCCGTGCCCGAGGATCTGCAACAGATCGTGAATGCCTATGGCGGCGACATCAAGCCGACCTGGGGCGTGCCGGTGGAAGAGATCAGGCGCGGCATCCGGAACGGCGTGCGCAAGGTGAACATCGACACCGACAACCGCCTGGCCATGACCGCGGCGATTCGCAGGGCGCTGGTCGAGAACCGGGCGGAATTCGACCCGCGCAAATACCTCGGCCCCGCGATGGCGCTGATGACCGACCTCTGCCGCCAGCGGTTCGAAGCCTTCGGGACAGCCGGGCAAGCCGACAGGATCCGCCCGCTTCCGCTTGCCGCGATGGTCGATGCTGCGGCCCGTACCCGTCTGCGCGAAGCCGTTTGAAATCCGCCACGACCTCGGCTATGCGTCACCTGTTCTCAGGGCGGGGTGAAATTCCCCACCGGCGGTGACAGCCCGCGAGCGCCCCTTTACGGAGGGGGTCAGCAGATCCGGTGGAATTCCGGGGCCGACGGTGAAAGTCCGGATGGGAGAGAATGGGGCGGATGGCCGGTGGCCAGGCGTCTCTTCACGCTCTGGGATCTTGTCATGTGGAAGGGACCCGGAGCTATGACGAAATCCCCGAAATTCGCCTTCATCAAGGCCCGCTGGCACGCCGAGATCGTCGATCAGGCTCTCGTCGGATTCAAGGCGCGGCTCGCTGAGCTTGAAGCCGGCGCCGCAGTGGACGTTTTCGACGTCCCCGGCGGGTTCGAGATGCCGCTTCTGGCGCAAAAACTCGCCCGTACCGGGGCCTATGACGGGATCGTCGCGGCGGCGCTGGTCGTCGATGGCGGCATCTACCGCCACGATTTCGTGGCGCAGGCCGTCGTCTCGGGACTGATGGAGGTGCAGCTGAAGACCGAGGTGCCGGTCTTTTCGGTCTCGCTGACGCCGCATCACTTCCAGCCCAAGGAAGAACACGAAACCTTCTACCGCGGACATTTCGTGCAGAAGGGACGTGAGGCCGCAGAAGCCGCGATCGCGATCTTGCGCCTGGACGCAGCGCAGGATGGCGCCGTGAGATCGATCGCCTGAAGGCACGGCCGAACAAGGCAGGCCGGGCGCGCGCCATGCCGCGGGGGCCCCAAGGTCCGGCGCGGGCGGCTCTGGCCGGCGCGCCCTTCGGCGGAGCTGCCACCGGGGTCCGAGGGCCCGCCGCGGTGGGGCCAGCCCCTTGCCGCAAACGATGCAAATTGGGGCTCAGGGCCTTGTGGGCACAGCGCCATGACAATCAGCAGTTCCCGAAGAAATCGTCGGGCGCTGACTGCGATGGATCTCAGCGAAGCGGACGAAACCGCCGATCGCTGCAAGACCTATGAAAACCCGCAAAGTGATTGATAAAGCCTTCTTGCCCGTAAGCGGCAGTGCTACCCGTGAAAGCCACGACGCTTCGCAGAGGTTCAACTTCAAACACTTTCTGCTCTTCGGGATTTGACTCGGTGCAGGGGCCATGGCGATGTCTTGGATATGGCAGATGTCTTGAGAACCGCGTTGATCGTCGCGGCCTAGTCGATTGCCGTCTGCCTAATCATTGCGACCGCGCTCATTTTGTCTCAATGGCCTGATCGGATCGCCCCAGGCAAGACACTGAGCTTCACGTCGCTTCGCAGCGGGACCGACGGAGGCACCGATGATGGTGCCGGGAGCGCTGCATCGGACAGCTACCGCGCGCGCGACGGGGCCGAGCCGGGCCTGCGCCGGTTCCCCGCCCGCGCGCCCGGCGCGCCGCTGGTGGTGATCCTGCACGGTTCGGGCCGGCATGGCGGGGCCTATGTTCCGATCGCCCGCCACCTGCCGCAGCACGGCGGTTTCGAGGTGCTTCTGCCCGACCTGCGCGGCCATGGCGTGGCCCCCGCGCGGCGCGGCGATGCCGGTCATATCGGCGCCCTCGAGGACGCCTTGGCCGACCTGATCGCCGCCCCTCGGTCGCCCGGTCAGCCCGTCTTCATGATCGGCCATTCAAGCGGCGGCGGCCTCGTCATCCGCTTCGCTGCCGGGCGCCATGGCGGGGTGCTGGACAGGGCGGTGCTGTTGTCGCCGTTCCTTAGGCATTAGGCACGACGCGCCAACGATGCGCGCCAATGCGGGGGGGCTGGAGCCACCCGCTGGTGCGGCGGACGATCGGGCTGGCGATGCTCAACGCCCTGGGCATCCGGGCGTTGCATGGGTTGACGGTGATCCGGTTCCGCTTTCCGCCCGAGGTGCTGAACGGCCCGCGCGGTGACACGGCCACGACGCATTACAGCTATCGTCTGAACACCTCCTGCGCGCCGCGCAGCGATTACCTGGCCGATGTGGCGAAGTTGCCGCCGTTCCTGCTGCTGGCGGGGGCCGAGGACGAG
>JASBUM010000001.1 GCA_030147905.1 Acidimangrovimonas sp. | reverse complement strand
CATGGCCGGCATGGTGCGCGATCTCACCGCTGATCGGGCCGTACTGGCGCAGGCGGCGGGGGCGGGCTTTTCCACCGCGACCGATCTGGCCGACTGGCTGGTGCGGGTTGCGGGCCTGCCGTTCCGCGAGGCCCATCACGTTACCGGAACGCTGGTCCGCCGCGCCGAGGAGGCGGGATGCGATCTTGCCGCGCTCGATCTGACGACGATGCAGGGGGTTCATTCCGCAATCACCGACGACGTGTTGTCCGTGCTGGGGGTCGAAAATTCGGTGGCGAGCCGCACGTCCTACGGCGGGACCGCGCCCGATCAGGTCCGCGCCCAGATCGCCCGCTGGCGGGAGCGGCTGGCATGAAAAGGGCGGGGGCAATCGCCGCGCGGGCCGGCCGCGGGGCGCTGGCCGCGGCGCTGGCGCTGGCGCTGGCAGGGTGCGGCGTCGGCGGGGCACCGATCCCGCCCGATCAGGTGAAACCGGCAAGTCCCTCCGCATCCGCGCAATCAGGCGTGGTGGTGAGCGGCAGCGCCGAAATGGGTGTGGCACACAGCTTCTGATCCACGCGCCCGAATGCCGCCGCATTTGCGCGCTAGAACCAGCTTCAACCCCGCGGGCGGGCCAGCCCAAGGCCGCGATCGGTGAGGCCAGGATCCGTGTGGTCGCGACGGCGGCGGGAATAACGATACGGGCAGAAATACGGGCAGCATCGAGATGACCAGACAGGACGGCGCAAGGCAGCAGCAGGATGCATCCTTGCCGCAAGCGGCGGCAACCGGCACGGCGGAGAAAGCGGCAGCGGAAGTTTCAGCCGCCGCGGCGGTGGGATCGACATCGGGTCCGCTGCTGGCAAGCGGGGGCGCAGCGGTTTCGGTCGCGCAGCAGATCACCCGCGTCGCGCGGGAGGCCGGCGTGGGCCCCTTCCGCCAATTCCGCGAGATCCTTGCCCTGCGTGGCGGTGAACGGGGGCTGCGCGCGCCCGACTACTATGCCTTCGGGCTCTACCGCCCCGACCTTTCGCCCGAGGACAAGCGCGCCTTCGTGTCCGATGCGGCGTCTTCGCGGCTCAATCTGCGGCTCTCTCCGCCGATGCTGACCCATCTGCGCGGCTTCCTGTCGGACAAGTTCGCCTATCCGCTGTATCTCGAGGCGCTGGGCATGCCGACGACGCGCCTTGCCGCCGCCTACCTGCCCGGTCGCGACGCGGGCAATCGCCCGTCGCTTGCCGATGCCGATGCGATCGCGCGCTATCTGGGCCACGAGGCCAGGCTGCCCCTGTTCGGCAAGCCGCTATACAGTCTGCGTGCGCTCGGATCGGTTCTGATCGCGGCGCGGTCCGCCGACGGAGCGACGCTGACCCTGGGCGACGGTCGGCAGGTCGGGACGCAGGAAGTGGCGGCGCAGATCGCGAAGGATCATCCCTCGGGCTATCTCTTCCAGCAGGTCGTGGCCCAGGATCCCCAGGTCACGGCGCGGGTGGGGCCGGCCGTGGCCACGCTGCGGATGGTCACCGTCATCGCCGAAGATCGCCCGGAACTTCTGTATGCGTTGTGGAAAATGCCGGCGCCGCAGGCCCATTCGGACAATTTCTGGCAGGCGGGCAGCCTGATCGCTCCGGTCGATGTCGGGACCGGAACCGTCGGCTCGGCGCGGCGCGGCACGGGGCCCGACAGCGCATGGCTCGACCTGCATCCGGCCACCGGGGCGGAATTGCGCGGCTACGCGCTGCCGCAATGGCAGGCGGCGCGCGATCTGGCGCTGCGGGCGCATGCGCAGTTTCCGGTGAATGGCATTCTCGGGTTCGACATCGCGCTTGGCGCCGATGGCCCGCTGGTGGTGGAATGCAACGAGAACCCGTCGCACACGCTGTACCAGTTCGCCACCGGGCGCGGCTTTCTCAATGCCGAGTTCCGCGCCGTCATCGCGCGGATCGAGGCGCGCAACGCCCGGCTGCAATCCGCGCGCGAGGCGCGCCATGCCTATTTCGCGCAAGGCGGCTGACCCGCGGCCGGGGATGGCTTCCCGCCCGTCGCGCGGGTGGGTGTTTGCCCGCCTGCGCTGCCGCCCGCTCCTGCGGGTCAGGGCATGCGGAAGGCGCGCGGCATAATCAATTGCATTGGCTTCGCCTTCTGCTAAGAGCCTGGGCATGGACCATTTTCTGTACCGTCAGGGGCAACTGCATGCCGAGGATGTGCCGCTTGCGCGGATCGCGCAAGCCGTCGGCACACCGTTCTACTGCTATTCCACCGCGACGCTGAGCCGCCACTACCACCTGTTTGCCGAGGCGCTGTCGCCCCTGCCGCATCTGGTGTGCTTTGCGGTCAAGGCATTGTCGAACATCGCGGTCCTGCGCCATCTGGGTGCGCTCGGCGCCGGTATGGATGTGGTCTCGCTCGGCGAGTATCGCCGCGCGCGGGCCGCCGGCGTCCCCGGCGAGCGGATCGTGTTCTCGGGCGTCGGCAAGACGCGCGAGGAAATGCGCGCGGTCCTCGAGGGGGGTATCCGCCAGTTCAACGTCGAGAGCGAGCCGGAACTTGAGGCACTGGCCGAGGTGGCCGTCTCCCTGGGTCGCGAGGCGCCGGTCGCCCTGCGTGTGAACCCCGATGTCGATGCGCGCACCCATCCCAAGATCGCCACCGGGCTGAGCCGGAACAAGTTCGGCATACCGATCCGCCGCGCGCCCGCGATCTACGCGCGCGCGGCCTCCCTGCCGGGGCTGCGCGTGGTGGGCGTCGACGTCCATATCGGCAGCCAGCTGGTGGAGCTGGACCCTTTTGAGCAGGCTTTCGCCAAGATCGCCGAGCTGACCCGGCAATTGCGCGCCGACGGCCACGCGATCGCGCGGCTCGATCTGGGGGGCGGGCTGGGCATTCCGTATCGGCGCGACAATGCCGTGCTGCCCCTGCCGGTCGAATACGGCGCCATGGTCAAGCGGGTGCTGGGCGATCTCGACTGCGAGATCGAGATCGAGCCGGGCCGGCTGATTGCGGGCAATGCCGGGGTGCTGGTCAGTCGCGTGATCTATGCCAAATCCGGCGAAGACAGGGATTTCCTGATCCTGGATGCGGCCATGAACGACCTTGTGCGGCCGTCGATGTATGACGCCCACCACGACATCATCCCCCTTGCCGAACCCGCGCCGGGGGCCGAGGGCGCGGTCTATGACGTGGTCGGACCGGTCTGCGAGACCGGCGACACCTTCGCGCGCGGGCGCGTCCTGCCGGTGCTCGGGGCCGGCGATCTGGTCGCCTTCCGATCCGCAGGTGCCTATGGCGCGGTGATGGCTTCGGAGTATAATAGCCGTCCACTGGTGCCCGAGGTGCTGGTCAAGGACAATCAATATTCGGTCATCCGTCCGCGGCCGAGCATCGAGGAGATGATCGCTCGCGAGCGGATACCCGAGTGGCTCTAGCCGGCAGGACCGGCGGGGTAGAAGGGGCGCATGCACGAGCCTGACGAAATTCCCGCCGAGATCGAACGCCGGATCCGCTGGCCGGTGCGGCTTACGCTTGCGGGACTGTGGGTGGAGCGGATCGCGCGCGCCTTCTGGCCGTTGTGGAGCTTCGCCTTCGTGCTTGTGGCGCTGGCGGCCTTCGGTTTCTTCGACGATGCTTCGATAGAGATCGCCTGGACGGTACTCGTCGCCTGGGCCGCGGGTGCGCTTTGGGCCCTGCTGCGGGGGGTGCGGGAATTTCGCGCGCCGCGCCGCGCCGAGGCGGTGGCACGGCTTGACCACAGCCTGCCCGACCGGCCGCTGGCGGCGCTGGCCGACCGGCTGACGCTGGGGGCTGCGGACAGGCAGTCGACGGCGGTCTGGCGGGCGCATCTGGCGCGGATGGCGGCGCGGGTCGGCGATGCGCGGGCGGTCGCGCCCGATGTTCGGCTTGCCACGCGCGATCCCTTCGCCCTGCGCTATGCCGCCCTTCTCGCGCTGGTTCTCGCGGTGGGCTTCGGCGCGCCTGGGCGGATAGCGGGGTTGATCGGGCTTGCCCCCGCGGGTCGGGTGGCCGCTGCCGCCGGACCGTCGTGGGAGGGCTGGATCCAGCCCCCCGCCTATACCGGCAAACCCGCGCTCTATCTCAACGACATCCCCGACAAGCGGCTTACCGTTCCGGCTGGAAGCAAGGTCACCTTGCGCCTTTACGGGCATGAGGGCGCGTTGCGCGTGCGCGAGACCGTCTCGGGCAGCAAGGACGCCGCGGATGCGGTCAAGGGCGGCGAGGTCAGCTTCGTCGCGCGCCACGCGGGAACGCTCTCGGTCAAGGGTGCGGGCGGACGTTCCTGGCAGATGCAGATCCGGCCCGACCAGCCCCCGCAGGTGGCGGTCACGGGGCCGCTTGTGCGGCTTGCAAGCGGCAAGATGCGCCTGCCGTTCAGGGCCAGGGACGATTACGGTGTCACCTCCGGCAAGGCCGTCATCCGGCTGGATCTCGGCGCCGTCACGCGCCGATACGGCTTGCGCCCGGTGCCCGAGCCGCGCAAGCCGATCGTGCTTGACCTGCCGATGCCGATCAACGGCTCGCGCAGCGACTTCAAGGGCGTGTTGAGCGAGGATCTGTCGCAAAACGCGTGGGCCAATCTGCCCGTGGACATCACGATCAGCGTGCGGGATGGGGCGGGCCAGACCGGGGTCACGCGCCTGCGCGGCGTGATTCTGCCGGGGCGGCGCTTCTTCGATCCGATGGCGGCGGCGGTGATCGAGATGCGGCGCGATCTGCTGTGGTCGCGCGCCAACGCGACGCGCACCGCCGAGATCCTGCGCGCCATCACCTGGCAGCCGCAGGGGTTCATCCGCGACCAGGGCGCCTATCTGCAGCTTCGTTTCATCATCCGCCAGCTTGATCGCGACATCGCCAAGGGGTTCGACCCCGCCGCCCGGGACCGGATCGCGGCCGATCTGTGGAAGGTCGCGGTACGGCTCGAGGACGGCAATCTTTCCGACGCGCTGGCGCGGCTGAAGGAGATGGAGAACAAGCTGTCCGAAGCGATCCGGCGTGGCGCCAGCGCCGACGAGATCGCGCGGTTGATGCAGCAGTATCAGGATGCGCTGAAGAATTACATCGCAAGGCTGGCGGAGCAGCAGAAGAACCAGCCCGGACGCCGGCAGGCCCAGAGCGGCCAGCAGCAGATCATCACGGCCGACCGCATGCAGCAGCTTCTCGACCGGTTGCAGCAGCTCATGCGCGAGGGCCGCACGGCCGAGGCACGTCAGCTTCTGGACCGGCTGCGGCAGATGGCCGAGAACATGCAGGTCGCGCAGGGTCCGGGCGGCATGCAACTGCCGGGCGGACAGGCGATGCAGGGGCTGAGCCGCACGCTGCGCGATCAGCAGCGTCTTTCGGATCAGGCGTTCCAGGACTTCCAGCGCCGGTTCGGGCAGGGGATGCCGGGCGGCCAGGGGATGCCGGGCGGGCAGGGCGGCGGAGGTCAGGGCGGCGCGATGCAGAACCCACCGGCGCCCGGCGCGCCGGGACAGCAGGCGCGCCCGCCGCAGGGCCAGCCGGGGCAGGGCCAGCAGGGGCAGGGCCAGGCGGGGCAGGGCCAGCAGGGGCAGGGCCAGGCGGGGCAGGGGGCACGCGGCCCCGCGGGCGGTCAGCCGCAGGCCGGTGCGCTCGCCGATCGGCAGCGCGCGTTGCGTGACGGGCTGGGACAGCTCCGGCAGCAGGCGCTTCCGGGTGGCGATACGCCCATGGGGCGCGCCGGGCGGCAGGCGCTGGACCAGGCGCGGCGGGCGATGGACCAGGCCGAGCAGGCCCTGCGTCAAGGCGATCTGCCGCGCGCCCTCGACGAGCAGGCGCGCG
>JASBUM010000706.1 GCA_030147905.1 Acidimangrovimonas sp. | reverse complement strand
CAGGATCTCCATCTCGCGCGCGAAACTCGGATATTCGACCCAGTGATACAGGCACCGGCGCTTGAGCGCGTCATGCACCTCGCGGGTGCGGTTGGAGGTCAGGATGACGATCGGCGGCTCGGGCGCGCGGATCGTGCCAAGCTCGGGCACGGTGACCTGAAAATCCGACAGGGCCTCCAGCAGGAAGGCCTCGAACGGCTCGTCGGTGCGGTCGATCTCGTCGATCAGCAGCACCGGCGCACCGCCGGGCTGGGGGCGCATCGCCTCCAGAAGCGGCCGGGCGATCAGATATTCGTCGGAGAACAATTCCGCCTGAAGCGCGCCGCGATCGCCGGCGCCGGCGGCCTCGGCGGTGCGAATCGCGATCATCTGGGCGGCGAAGTTCCATTCATAGACCGCCGTCGCTGCATCGAGCCCCTCATAGCATTGCAGCCGGATGAGCCGGCGGCCCAGACCCGCCGCCAGCGCCTTGGCGATCTCGGTCTTGCCGGTGCCGGCCTCGCCTTCGAGAAACAGCGGGCGGCCGAGGCGCAGGGCGAGGAAGGTCACCGTGGCCAGCGCGCGGCCGCAAACATAGTCCTGTTGCGACAGCAGGTCTTGCACGGCGTCGATGGATGCGATCTGTTCGGTCACGGCAGGTCCTTTCGCCGCCATGCTGCGCCCGGTCGGGCGGCATGGTCAAGCCGGGTGCAGGCGATTGTGGCCGATTGACGGGACATTAGGATACGCGCGACCCGGCCGGGGGGGGGGACGATCCCCGACAACCGCCCAGGACGCCGCGCGAACGGGGAAGGATCGAAGGATGACCGAGATGATGCCGCTGAAGGCCAAGGACCGGCCGGAATTGTCCCGCTTCGATTGGGAAGATGCGCTGCGTCTCGACAGCCAGCTCAGCGAGGAAGAGCGGATGCTGCGCGACGGCGCGCGCGCCTATGCGGCCGAGAAGCTGGCCCCCCGCGTCACCGCCGCCTTCCGCGACGAGACGACCGACCCGGCGATCTTCACCGAAATGGGCGAGATGGGTCTTCTGGGCGTGACCGTGCCCGAGGAATACGGCGGATTGGGTGCGGGCTATGTCAGCTACGGGCTGATCGCGCGCGAGGTCGAGCGGATCGATTCGGGCTATCGCTCGATGATGTCGGTGCAAAGCTCGCTGGTGATGTATCCGATCCATGCCTATGGCTCGGAGGCCCAGCGCAGGAAATATCTGCCCAAGCTGGCCTCGGGCGAATGGATCGGCTGTTTCGGCCTGACCGAGCCCGATGCCGGATCCGATCCGGCGGGGATGAAGACCGTGGCCCGCAAGACCGCGGGCGGCTATGTGCTGTCCGGTTCGAAAATGTGGATCTCGAACGCACCCATCGCCGATGTCTTCGTGATCTGGGCCAAATCCGAGGCCCATGGCGGCAAGATCCGTGGCTTTGTTCTGGACAAGGGGATGAAGGGGCTTTCGGCGCCCAAGATCGGTGGCAAGCTGAGCTTGCGCGCCTCCATCACCGGCGAGATCGTGATGAAGGATGTCGAGGTCGGCGAAGAGGCGCTGTTGCCCGATGTCGAGGGGCTCAAGGGACCGTTCGGCTGCCTCAACCGTGCCCGCTACGGCATTTCCTGGGGCGCGATGGGCGCGGCCGAGGCCTGTTTCCACGCCGCGCGCCAATATGGGCTTGACCGCAAGCAATTCGGCAAGCCGCTGGCCCAGACCCAGTTGTTCCAGAAAAAGCTCGCCGACATGATGACCGAAATCAGCCTTGGCCTTCAGGCCAGCCTTCAGGTCGGGCGGCTGATGGACCAGGGCCAGGGTGCGCCCGAGATGATCAGCCTGATCAAGCGCAACAATTGCGGCAAGGCGCTGGATATCGCGCGGGCGGCGCGCGACATGCATGGCGGCAACGGCATCCAGGAAGATTTCCAGGTGATGCGCCATATGGTGAATCTGGAGACGGTGAACACCTATGAAGGCCCCCACGACGTGCATGCGCTGATCCTCGGCCGCGCGGTCACCGGGCTGCAGGCGTTCTTCTAGGGCGGTGCAATCGCTGCCCGTCACCGCCCGCCTGTTCCCGCTGATCCTCAGCGGCGCGAAAACCCATACGATCCGCTGGCGCGAGACCCGGATCGTGCCCGGGCCGATGGCATATATCTGCGAGGGCGCGCCCCGGCGGCGCGTGGTGGTCGAGGTCACCCGCTGCACCGATCTGCCGCTTGCGCAAGCGGCGGCCCTGGTGGGGATGGAACGCGAATGGCCGCCCGAGGCGATGCTTGCGGGCATGCGCGCCCATTACCCGGGCATCACCCTGACCGATATCGTCCAGATCGTGGAGCATCGACCGCCCGAAGGCGCTTGACAGCGAACGCTCGGGCGTGGCTCGCTCGGGCGTCGAATGACGGAGCCCCGCCCATGTCCTTTCACCTCTGGCTCGCCTTCAGCGCCGCCGCCATTGTCCTGCTGATGATTCCCGGGCCGACGATCCTTCTGGTGATCTCCTATTCCCTGACCCAGGGCCGGCGGATCGCCGTCGCAATGGCGCTGGGCGTGGCCCTGGGCGATCTGATCGCGATGAGCGCCTCGCTTCTGGGGCTGGGTGCGCTGGTTCTGGCGTCGGCCGAATTGTTCACTGTTCTGAAATGGATCGGCGCCGCCTATCTGGTCTGGATGGGGATCAAGTTGCTGCGCAGCGCACCGCAACCGGACGCGATCGCCCCGCCCGAGCCGAAGCGCGCCCGCGCGGTCTTTCGCCATGCGGCGCTGGTGACCGCGCTCAATCCGAAATCGATCACCTTCTTCATCGCTTTCGTGCCGCAATTCATTCATGCCGACCGGCCGCTGGCCCCGCAATTCGCCATATTGATAGTGACATTCGTCGGGCTGGGGGCGGCCAACGCCCTGGGCTATGCGCTTTTGGCCGACCGGCTGCGGCTGCGCATCCGGCGCCCCGCGGTGCTGCGCTGGATGAATCGCGCGGGCGGCGGCGCGCTGATCGGCATGGGGGCGATGACCGCCGGCCTGGCGCGCGGCTGAGCGGACCTTCAGCGGCCGCGAAGGCCCGCGGACGAACGCCTGCGCCGGCCGAGCGCTGCGCCGCAACCAGCCCCGAAGGCATGCGCCCGGCGGCCCGGCGGCCCCGTCGCGCCCGATCCACGCCCGATCCGCGCCCGATCCGCGCCGTCGCCAAGCGCCCCACGCCACGCGCACCGAAGGATGGAGGCCCTTGCGGCGAACGGGCGGGCGCGGCAGGCTGCGGCCATGCGGATCCTTGCCATCAGCACCTTGCGCAATGAAGGGGCCTTCCTGCTGGAATGGCTTGCCCATCACCGCGCCGTGGGATTCACCGATTTCCTGGTCTTCTCCAACGACTGCGACGACGGGACCGATGCGATGCTGGACCGGCTGCAGGAATTGGGAATGGTGGTTCACATCCGCAACCGCCCCCCTTTTCGCGAAGGACCTCAATGGGCGGCGCTGAAACAGGCCGACCGCCATCCCCTGATGGCCGCCGCCGACTGGGCACTGGTCCTGGACATAGACGAATTCGTCAACATCCACTGCGGCGACCATCGCCTGGCCTCGCTGCATGAGGCTTTGCCCGAGGCCGATGCGATCACCCTGACCTGGCGGATGTTCGGCAATGGCGGGCAGGTCGCCTTCACCGATCGCCCGATGACCGAAACCTTTCGACACGCGGCGCCGGCAGTCCTGCACTGGCCGTGGCGGGCGGCGATGTTCAAGACGCTGTTTCGCAACGACAGAACCTATCGCAAGCTGGGCGTCCATCGCCCCCGCAGCCCCGATCCCGCGCGGGTAGAGCGTGCGCGATGGTTCGACGGGTCGGGCCGGCGGCTGGGTCCGGCCTTTGCCAGACAGCGCATCTATTCGGATTTCGGGCGCGACAATTATGCGCTCGTCCAGCTCAACCACTATGCGCTGGGCGCGATGGAAAGCTTCGTGCTGAAAGCCGACCGCGGCCGCGCCAACCGCGCCGACTCGACCTTCGACCTCGGGTACTGGGCCGAGCGCAATTTCGATGCCGTCGAGGATCGCACGATCGACGCGCTCGCGGCACCGCGCTCCGCCGAACGGGCGATGCTCGCCGGCGATCCGGAGCTTGCCCGGCTGCATGCGCGCGCGGTAGCCTGGCGGCAGGCGCGATTCGACCTGCTGATGCGCGAGGAACGGTGGCGCGCCCTGTTCGGCCAGCTGATGCTGAGCGCGCCGAGCCGTGTGCTGACGCGCGAGGAGGCGGCGGTCCTTCATCGGCTGGCGCGCGCGGCGGCGTCAACAGAAGACGCCCCAGACCAAGACTGTTGACGCGAGGGCGCCGGATTCCGCACTCTTGCCGCAATGGCCGCATACTCCTGCCATCGCGGGCAGGCAGGGTGCGACATCAATCCGTGACCGTGACCGAGGCCCCCGATGCAAGATACGCCCCTTCCCGATGCAGCCCAAAGCTCCACCCGCGAGGAATGGCTGGAGCGGCTGGCGGAAATCGGCGACGAGGCCGGCTATTTCGAACCGCTGGGCGCGCGGCACCATGCCTTCTTCGTCGATGACAGCCCGACGCTGCTGGTCTGTTTCGACACCGTCGAACAGGCCCGCGCCGGCACTGACCAGATGCCCTTCGGCCATGCGCTGGCCCGGAAGAATGGCTGGTCCTACCTTGGCATCCTCGCCGAGGATGAAAGCTGGTATCGCGACCCGGCGGTATACGGCTATTTCGACCGGCTCACCGACGACGCCTTCTTCGAGGATTTCGACCGGGTGACCTTCTACGGCGCGGGCATGGGCGGCTATGGCGCCGCGGCCTATTCCGTTGCGGCGCCCGGTGCCACGGTGGTCGCGCTGGCGCCGGTGGCGACGCTCGATCCGGCGGTGGCGGGCTGGGATGGCCGGTACCGCCACGCGCGGCGGCTGAATTTCACCGACCGCTTCGGCTATGCGCCCGACATGATCGAGGGCGCGGGCGAGGTCTTCGTGCTGTTCGATCCGTTCGAGCCGCTCGACGCGATGCATGCCGCCCTTTTCACCCGTCCCTTCGTGACCAAACTTGCCTGCCGCCATTTCGGCGACCGGATCGAGCCGATGCTGCATGGGCTGGGTCTGGTCGAGACGATCCTCGAGCGCGCCTGTACCGGCCGGCTGGACGCCGCGGGTTTCTGGTCACTGCTGCGCGCCCGGCGCGGCCACGCGCCCTACCTGCGGCGGTTATTGGCGGCGATCGACGCGCAGGACCGGCCCTATCTGGCCGCGATCCTTTGCCGTGCGGTGCTCGACGCCCGGGGCGCGGCGCCGCGCTTCCGCCGCCGGCTGGACGAATTGCGCGGCGAACTGGAAGCGCGCGGCGTCAGCCTGCCCGACCCGACCCTCGCGCCGGCCTGACCGCGCCGCCGGTCCGCGCGAGCGAGGGCCGCCCCTCCATGAACGCCCCGCCATGAAC
>JASBUM010000705.1 GCA_030147905.1 Acidimangrovimonas sp. | reverse complement strand
GACATGGCCGATCAGGGGCTGCGGACCCAGCATGCGCAAACCATTCTGCCCGCCCCCCATGCGCCGGCCCAGTCCGCCGGCCAGGATTACCGCATGCGGGCGCAGCCCCCGCTTGTCATCCGCTTCCCGCATCATCCGCCCCCGTCCTCCCTCCGACCCGTCCCGTCGGCGCTTCCAACTTCATGAACCCATGCCCGCACGGGCACCGGGCCACGCTCGGTCCGATGCTCGTCCCGCCCGCGGTCTTCCGGGCCAAATACCGCCGCCGGAGGCATCCGCATCGGCCGCATGCCGGCGGCCGGGCGGGCGCATGCCGGATCCGCAGGCCGAAGGGTTCGCCCACCGCGCGCCGCGGGCCAGGGCCGGCACCGCCCGGGGGCCGCGCCAACTCCGGCCGCCGCGCCGAAGCAGCCGCGGGCCTCACCCCCGATGCCGGCCCTCGAAACGCGGCAGCATCGCCGAGAAGTCGCGCCCGCGCCCGTCTTCGTCCTCGACGAAGCGCGCGTATAATGCCGCGGCGAGCGCGCCCATCGGCGTATCGGCGTCGGCGCCCTCGGCGGCCTGCTGGCTCAGCCGCAGATCCTTGAGCATCAATTCCGCGGCGAAGCCCGGGCGATAGCCGTTGTCGGCCGGGCTTTTCGGCCCCACCCCCGGCGCCGGGCAATAGGCGTTCATGACCCAAGAATAACCCGAAGAGGTCGAGACCACATCGAACATCTTCTGGCGGTCGAGGCCGAGCTTGTCGGCCAGGGCGAAGGCTTCGCAGGTGGCGATCATGGTCACGCCGAGGATCATGTTGTTGCAGATCTTGGCCGCCTGGCCCGCGCCCGCGCCGCCGCAATGGACGGCCTTCTGGCCCATCACCGCCAACAGCGGCTCCACCTTCGCGAAGGCCGCGGCCTCGCCCCCGACCATGAAGGTCAGCGTCCCCGCCGTCGCGCCGCCGACCCCGCCCGAAACCGGGGCGTCGAGCGCGCCGAGCCCGGCCGCCTCGGCCTCGGCCGCGACCGCGCGCGCGCTTTCGACATCGACGGTCGAGCAATCGCAAAAGACCGCGCCCGGCGCCATCGCGGGGATCGCTTCACCCGCGACCGCGCGCAGGATCTCGCCGTTGGGCAGCATGGTGATGACCACCTCGGCACCGCTGGCCGCGGCGGCGGCGCTTGCGGCGGGGCGCACGCCCGCGGGCATCGCGGCCTGAACGTCATGGCCGGTCACCTCATGGCCCGCGGCGGCCAGATTGGCGGCCATCGGCGCGCCCATATTGCCCAATCCGATGAATGCGACTTTCATGCTTCCTCCTCCGTGAAAACCCGCGGGCCGCCGTCGAGCGGGGCGAGCATTTCCGCCACCCGCGGGGCCAGTTCCGCGCCGGTGATCCGCCATTGCGGCTTGCGGTCCTTGTCGATGACCGCCGCGCGCACGCCTTCGAGGAAATCGGAACGGTCGAGCGCGCGATGAGTGAAGCGATATTCGGCCTCGAGCGCGGCGCGCAGATCGGGGCGCGGGCGTTGGGCGCGGATCAGCGCCAGCGTGCAGGCCAGCGACAGGGGCGCGCCGCGCCGGATGGCGTCCAAGGCGCGGGACGCGAAATCGCCTGCC
>JASBUM010000703.1 GCA_030147905.1 Acidimangrovimonas sp. | reverse complement strand
AGCGCGATCAGATCGAGCCGCCGCGCGACGGCCTCCGCCACCCCCTGCGCATCGGCGTCGATGCGGCCGGCAAGCAGGGCGCCGGCGATCGCCGCCTGTTCGAGGATGTTCTGGGGGTAATGGGTCGGGAAGGCCTGAAGGATGCGCCGCACGACACGAGCCTCGTCAATGACCCGCAGCAGGTCCTGGCCCAGGATCTCCTCCCCCGAGGCCAGACGCAGGCGTGTACCCTCTGCACCCATCTGCACCAGGTAATCCTCGAGCGCGGCCTGATCCTTCAGATAGACCTCGGACTTGCCGCGCGCGACCTTATAGAGCGGCGGTTGCGCGATGTAGAGATAGCCGCCTTCGATGATCTCCGGCATCTGCCGGAAGAAGAAGGTCAGCAGAAGCGTGCGGATATGGGCGCCGTCGACGTCGGCGTCGGTCATGATGATGATCTTGTGATAGCGCAGCTTCGAGATGTCGAATTCGTCGCGCCCGATCCCGGTGCCCAGCGCCGTGATCAGCGTGCCGACGGTTTCCGACGACAGCATCCGGTCGAAGCGCGCGCGCTCCACATTGAGGATCTTGCCGCGCAGGGGCAGAACGGCCTGATTCTTGCGCGCGCGACCCTGCTTGGCCGATCCGCCGGCGCTGTCGCCCTCGACCAGGAACAGCTCGGACAGGGCCGGGTCCTTTTCCTGACAATCGGCCAGCTTGCCCGGCAGGCTGGCCACGTCCATCACCGTCTTGCGCCGGGTCAGCTCGCGCGCCTTGCGTGCCGCCTCGCGTGCCAGTGCCGCCTCGATGATCTTGCCGACGATCTGCTTGGCCGGTCCGGGGTTCTCGGCAAACCATTCGCCGAGCTTCTCGCTCACCAGGTTCTCGACAGCCGGACGAACCTCGGATGAAACCAGCTTGTCCTTCGTCTGGCTGGAGAATTTCGGGTCCGGCACCTTCACCGAGAGCACGCAGGTCAGCCCCTCGCGCGCGTCGTCGCCGGTGAAATCGACCTTTTCCTTCCGCGCCAGCCCCGATGTCTGTGCATAGGCGTTGATGGTGCGCGTCAGCGCGCCACGGAACCCGGCCATATGGGTGCCGCCGTCGCGCTGGGGAATGTTGTTGGTGAAGGGCAGGACGGTCTCGTGATAGCCGTCGTTCCACCACATGGCGATCTCGATCCCGATGCCGCTGCGTTCGCCGGTGATATGGATCGGCTCCGGCATCACCGGGGACTTGGAGCGGTCGAGATAACGGACGAATTCCCGCACCCCGCCCTCGTAGAACAATTCGGTGCGCAGCGGTTCGACGGGGCGTTCGTCCTCCAGCAAGATGCGCACGCCCGAGTTGAGGAAGGCAAGTTCGCGCAGGCGGTTCTCGAGCGTCTTGAAGATGTAGTCCAGATTCGAGAAGGTTGCGGTCGACGCGAGAAAGCGCACTTCGGTGCCGCGCTCCCCGCTGGCATCGCCGACCACGCGCAGCGGCTCGGCCGTCTCGCCGCGCTCGAAGCGGGCGAAATGCTCCTTCCCGCCACGCCAGATACGCAGTTCCAGCCACTCCGACAGCGCGTTGACCACCGAAACGCCGACGCCGTGAAGGCCCCCCGAGACCTTGTAGGAATTCTGGTCGAACTTCCCGCCGGCGTGCAGCTGGGTCATGATGACCTCGGCCGCGCTCACGCCTTCCTCGGTGTGGATGTCGACCGGAATGCCGCGGCCGTTGTCACGGACCGAGACCGAATTGTCGGCGTGAATCTTCACCCGCACCTCGGTGGCGTGACCGGCCAGGGCCTCGTCGATGCCGTTGTCGACCACCTCATAGACCATGTGGTGCAGCCCCGACCCGTCGTCGGTGTCGCCGATATACATGCCGGGCCGTTTGCGGACGGCTTCCAACCCCTTGAGAACCTTGATGGAATCGGCGCCGTATTCGGCGGGCTGATGTGCGTTGTCGGCCATGCGGTCGTCCTTTGAAATCACGCTGGATTTATAGGCGCTCGGGCCGGGAATGTCACGCGATGCCCCCCGTTTTCGGCGGTTACAACAACACGATCGCGAGGCCCACGCCAATCAGCAGGAATCCGGCGGTCGTATTGATCCGTGTCATTGCCCGCGGTGTCGCGAGCAACAGCCGCGCACGCCCGATCGCGCCGGCTGCCGCGAGGTTGCCGATCAGCGGCACCGCCATGGACAGCGCAAGGATAAGCCCGACATCGCCGCCGCGTAGCCGACCCAGGTCGAAGAAGCCGGGCAGCACCCCCATGTAGAAGAGGATCGCCTTGGGATTGCCGAGAATCGCGGCAACCCCGGCCGAGAAACCGGCCCAGGTCCCGCGCCGCGTCAGGCGGCTGTCGGTCGCAACCGGCCGGTCGGCCCGGGCGATCAGAAGCCCGCCCATCATCCAGAAGATCGCGGCCGCCACCCAACGCAGGCCGGCCAGCGCAACGCCGTGATCGCCGACCAGCGACCTGAGCCCGAAGATCGCCACCAGCGGCCAAATCAGATCGCCAACTGCGACGCCCAGTGCAAGGGGCCAGGCGGCCACGAAACCGCCGGCAAGGGAGCGGGCGGTCAGGGCGACCAGAACCGGCCCGGGCGTCAGCCACAGCAGAAACAGCGCCCCGGCATAAAGCGCAAGCTGCGTGCCGGTGATGGTGATCATGTCATGCCCTCGTGCGATCCGCCGGCGAATGTTGCACCCGCGCGCGGCGGCGGCAAGCGGCAAGCGGCAGCAGCCGCGCGACCACGCCGCCACAGGCAAATCAGCCGGCCGGGATCGTCAGCGCCCCGGATTCGTCGAGCGACCAGAACGGATTCATCGCCAGTTCCCAGACATGGCCGTCGGGATCGGCGAAATAGGCGCCGTATCCGCCCCAGAAAGTCTCTTGCGGCGGCTTCAGCGCCTGCG
>JASBUM010000702.1 GCA_030147905.1 Acidimangrovimonas sp. | reverse complement strand
CGATCGGCGCGCGGGATAAGAGGACGACATGCGGCTAACCTGCCCGAATTGCGATGCCCAGTACGAGGTCGATGACCGGGCGATCCCCGAAAACGGCCGCGACGTGCAGTGTTCCAACTGCGGGCATACCTGGTATCAGCTCCATCCGGACTTTGCCGAATACGCCGACGCCGAATACGCGGGGGCCGAATACGCCGGGGAAGAGACGGCGGCCGCGCCGACGATCGCGCCGACGGTCGCGCGTGCGGAAGGCACCACCCCCCCCGAGGCGCTGGAGATTGATCCCGACCGGGGCGAAACGGCGCCGGCAACGTCACCTGACCCGGGCACGGCGACAGACAAGGCGGAAATCACGGCCGAGGCTCGGCCCCACGCCCCGACCGGCATGGCGGCGGGGCCCGACCCCTCGATTCAGCGAACACCGCCGCGGCCAACCGAGCCGGAGAGCGCCGATGAACAGGCCGGCGCGATATCCGGTGCGCACCGTGTCGCCCCGCCCGACGCGGAAGCGGCCACCGAGGAGGACGAGGCCGAGACCATCTCGCGAAGCCATATTCCGCCGGCGCTGGCGGCGCGTCGACGCAGCCTCGATGCGAATGTCCAGTCCGTCCTGCGCGAAGAGGCCGCGCGCGAACAACGCGTACGCGCGACCGAAACCGGCGCGCTGGAATCGCAGCCCGACCTTGGCCTGGCCGAACCGGCGCGCAAAACCGCCGCGACATCGCCCGCGGCCCCGGCGATGACCGTAGCGGCCGCCACGCCGGTGGCCGCCGCACCGTCCGCCGGCGACGCGCCGCGCCGCCGCCCCTCGGGCCCGAATGACGACCGCGGCGCAAGGCCTGCGACCGGCGCCGGGACGGCCTCGTCCACAGCCGCCGAGGAGCCCCCCGAAGCCGAGGCCGCGCGGCGCGCGCCGGTGCGCGTCCATGCCGCCCCGCGCGAGGAGGCGCGGCTGAGCGATCTCGCCCGTCATTCGCGGCGCGAGCTGCTTCCCGATATCGAAGAGATCAACTCCACCCTGCGGGCGACGAACGAAAGGGGGCGCAACGGGGTGCCTCCGACCTCGCCCGATACGAGCCCCGCCGAGCGCAAGCGTGGTTTCCGGCTGGGCTTCAGCCTCGGCATCCTGATCATCGTCTTCATGGCGCTCCTCTATCTGACGGCCCCGGCGCTGGCGCAACGATTTCCGCAGATGGAGCCGTTCCTGCGCGGCTATGTGGGGGCGGTGGCCTCGGTGCGGCTTTGGCTGGACGGGTTGATGCGGACGGCGGCGACGATGGCGCACAGGACACCCTGAACCGGGTGCGCAGGCACCGGCGGCCCGCCGGGTGCCCCCGCGAACGGCGCCGAGGCCCTCGCGCAGACGGTCGTACGGGACCGCCGGCGCTGCGATCCGGGTGCCACCGCGGCGCGTTCGACATCGCGCCTGTCCGCCCCATTACCCCGGGCCTCGACCGCGCGTGCCCCCGGGGATCTTATGCCCGATGCGGCGATGCACCATGGCCGGTTGTACCCGGGTCAGGAACCGGCAAGCGCCGCGACAGGGCACTTCGGCCGGCAAGTCGAGAGCCCCGCGCACACCGCGTACCGCCCGCCGCGCCCGGCCCCCGACAGCGCGGGCGCGGGGCGCGCGCAGGTCTTCAGAACATTTCCAGCAGACGTTTGAGATAGTCGCGCTCGATCTTCGGCCGGTTCTGATCGCCCGCCCGGCGACGGATCTCCTCGAGGATCTGTTGTGCACGGCGATAGACGTCGCCGGTCTGCAACGGGTTTCCCTGACCGCCAGTGCCCCCGGCCTGGCCTATCGCGCGCCCCAGCGGATCGCGCTGCGCCCCCTGACCATCGGCATTGCCCTGGCGCGAGCCGCTGTTGCCCTTGCCACGCTGGTTCCCCGCCTGCGCCCGGTCGAAGGCGCGGATCCCCTGGCGCAGCGCATCCATCGCGCGCGCCTGCTCGTCGAGGGCGCGCGGCAGATCGCCTTGACGCAGGGCCTGCTCGGCCTGGTCCATCGCCCGCCGCGCCTGGTCCAGCGCCTGCCGCCCGGCGCGCCCCATGGGCGTATCGCCACCCGGAAGCGCCTGCT
>JASBUM010000701.1 GCA_030147905.1 Acidimangrovimonas sp. | reverse complement strand
TGGCTGTCGTGCATCGACACCCAGGTATCGGCGATGACCAGATCGGCGCCCTCGACGGCGGCCTGGGGGTCGCGCTCGATCGTCAGGCGGGCGCCCTCGGCGCGGGCCTGTCCGATGAACTCGGCCTCGGGGTCGAGCTGGGACGGGCCGGCGAAGGTGAAGTCGAAGCCGAGCCGCCCGGCGGCGTGGATCCAAGAGGCGCAGACATTGTTGCCGTCGCCGCACCAGACGACCTTGCGCCCGGCGATCGGGCCGCGATGTTCCTCGAAGGTCATGACATCGGCCATGATCTGACAGGGATGGGTCCGGTTGGTCAGGCCGTTGATTACCGGCACGTCGGCATGTTCGGCCATTTCCAGAAGGGTCTGTTCCTCGTAGGTGCGGATCATGATGAGATCGACGTAGCGCGACAGGACGCGGGCGGTGTCGGCGATGGTCTCGCCGTGACCCAGCTGCATGTCGGCGCCCGAGAGCACCATCGTCTGCCCGCCCAGCTGGCGGATCCCCACGTCGAAGGAGATCCGGGTGCGGGTGGAGGGTTTTTCGAAGATCAGTGCGGCCATCCGGCCGGCCAGGGGCTGATCGTCGTCCGCGCCGCCCTTGGGCCGGCCGGCGCGGGCCCGCTTCATCGCGCGGGCGTTCTCGATCATGGCGCGCAGCTGGCCGGCATCGGTCTTGTGGAGGTCGAGGAAGTGGTTCATGGCCTGCGGTTTTCCTGAATGCGGTCGAGCCGGGGGCTGTCTGCCCCCGGACCCCCGAGGATATTTCCGAACGAAAGAAGGAGGGATCAGCCGGCGCCGGGCGCGCAGGCATCGGCGGCGCTTTCCAGCCTTGTCAGGGCCTCGGCGATCTCGTCGTCGGTGATGGTCAGGGGCGGCAGGAGCCGGACGACGTTATCTGCCGCCGGAACCGTCAGCACCTGTGCCGTGTAGCCCGCCCTGACGAAATCGGCGTTGGGCACGCGGCATTTGAGGCCCAGCATCAGGCCCTGGCCGCGGACCGCCTCGAAGATGTCGGGGTGACCCGCGACGAGGCCTTCGAGTTTCTGGCGCATGAGCGCGCCCTTGCGAACGACCTCGGCGAGGAAGGCGGGGTCGGCGATGATTTCCATGACCTTCGTGCCGACCGCGCAGCCCAGAGGGTTGCCGCCGTAGGTGGAGCCGTGGGTGCCTGCGCCCATGGCGGCCGCGGCCGCCTCGGTGGCGAGGACGGCGCCCAGAGGGAAGCCCCCGCCGATGCCCTTGGCCACCATCATGATATCCGGGATAATCCCGGCCCATTCATGGGCGAAGAGCCGCCCCGTGCGGCCCATCCCGCACTGGACCTCGTCGAGGATGAGCAGCGCGCCATTGGCATCGCACAAGGCGCGGATGGCCTTGAGATCGGCGTCGGGCCAGACGCGGATTCCGCCTTCGCCTACGATCGTCTCCAGCATGACGGCTGCCGTATCGGGTCCGATCGCCGCTTCGAGCGCGGCGAGATCGCCCCAGGGCAGATGGGTGAAGCCCGGCATCAGCGGGCCATAGCCGCCGGCGAGCTTTTCGCCCCCGGCCGCAGCAATGGCACCGGTGGAACGGCCGTGGAAGGCGCCCTCGAAGGCGAGTATGCGGATGCGGTCGGTCTGGCCCTTCGCCTGCCAGTAGCGCCGCGCCATCTTGATGGCCAGTTCCGCCGCCTCGGTGCCGGAATTGGTGAAGAAGGCGGTATCGGCGAAGCTGTGTTCCACCAGGAGATCGGCCAGGCGCTGCTGCTGCGGAATCCGGTAGAGGTTCGACGTGTGCCAGAGCCGACCGGCCTGTTCGGTCAGTGCCGCGACCAGCGCGGGATGGGCGTGGCCCAGCGCGGTCACCCCGATTCCGGCGCCGAGGTCGAGATAGCGCCGGCCGCTCATTTCGGTCAGCCAGCTGCCTTCGCCGCTTTCGAATTCGAGCGGCGCGCGGTTGTAGGTGGGAAGGATCGACGGGATCATCGCAAAATTCCTGCAAGAGAGGCCCTAGGGGTGCCAAAGCCGGCGGGCCGAGTCAACGACATGCGCCGCGTGGCGGGCATGGGACGGGGCGGGGGGCAGGGCGT
>JASBUM010000400.1 GCA_030147905.1 Acidimangrovimonas sp. | reverse complement strand
CGGGAGCTCCACGCGAATGGCACGCTATATCTTCATCACCGGCGGGGTGGTTTCGAGCCTTGGCAAGGGGCTCGCCTCGGCGGCGCTGGGGGCACTGTTGCAGGCGCGGGGCTATTCGGTGAGGTTGCGCAAGCTCGACCCTTATCTCAACGTCGATCCGGGCACGATGTCGCCATTTGAACATGGCGAGGTCTTCGTCACCGATGACGGCGCCGAGACCGATCTCGACCTCGGGCATTACGAACGCTTCACCGGCGTCTCGGCACGCAAGACCGATTCCGTGTCCTCCGGACGGATCTATTCCAATGTGCTGGAGAAGGAGCGCCGCGGCGACTACCTCGGCAAGACGATCCAGGTGATTCCCCATGTCACCAACGAGATCAAGGACTTCATCGCGATCGGCGACGACGAGGTCGATTTCATGCTGTGCGAGATCGGCGGCACGGTTGGCGACATCGAGGGTCTGCCCTTCTTCGAGGCGATCCGCCAGTTCAGCCAGGACCGGCCGCGCGGGGAATGCATCTTCATGCATCTGACCCTTCTGCCCTATATCGCCGCCAGCGGAGAGCTGAAGACCAAGCCGACCCAGCATTCGGTGAAGGAACTGCGCGCGATCGGCATTGCGCCCGACGTTCTGGTGTGTCGGTCGGAACATCCGATCCCCGACAAGGAGCGCGAGAAGATCGCGCTGTTTTGCAACGTCCGCAAGGAGGCGGTGATCGCCGCGCCCGATCTCAAGACGATCTACGAGGCGCCCCTGGCCTATCATCGCGAAGGGCTCGACCAGGCGGTGCTCGATGCCTTCGGGATCGCCCCCGCGCCGCGGCCCAATCTGGCGCGGTGGGAAGATGTGATGGACCGGCTCACCCATGCCGAGGGTGAGGTGCGGGTGGCGATCGTCGGCAAATACACCCAGCTCGAGGATGCCTATAAATCGATCGCCGAAGCGCTGACCCATGGCGGCATGGCCAACCGTACCCGGGTCAGGGCCGAGTGGATCGATGCCGAGATCTTCGAACGCGAGGATCCCGCGCCCTATCTCGAGGGCTTCCACGCGATTCTCGTCCCCGGCGGATTCGGCGAGCGCGGCACCGAGGGCAAGATCCTCGCCGCCCGTTTCGCCCGGCAGCACAACGTACCGTATCTCGGGATCTGTCTGGGCATGCAGATGGCTGTGATCGAGACCGCGCGCGACCTCGCCGGGCTGGACGATGCGGGATCGGAGGAATTCGACCACGAGGCGGGGGCGAAACGGTTCACACCGGTGGTCTATCACCTCAAGGAATGGGTGCAGGGCAATTACACCGTGCAGCGCCGGCCCGGCGACGACAAGGGCGGCACCATGCGACTGGGCGCCTATACCGCCCAGCTTGCCACTGGCAGCCGCGTGGCCGACATCTACGGCGGCACCGTGATCGAGGAACGTCACCGGCACCGCTACGAGGTCGACATCCGCTATCGCGACAAGCTCGAGAAATGTGGCATGATCTTTTCGGGCATGAGTCCGGACGGCAAGTTGCCCGAGATCGTCGAGATCCCGGACCACCCGTGGTTCGTCGGCGTGCAGTTCCACCCCGAGCTGAAATCGAAACCCTTCGCACCCCATCCGCTGTTTGCCGATTTCATCCGTGCCGCGATCGACACCAGCCGCCTGGTATGATGGCGGCGCCGGCATAGCGGCGGCGGGCGGCACCGCATGAGGCCGCCCGCGGGACCCCGCCGCCAGGACCCCGCCCGCAGGCCCCCGCCCCCAGGACCCTTGCTGCCGGTCGATCCGGCTACACCGCCGATACCCGTTCCGGATCAGGGCCGAGACCGGCGGATACCCCGGATCCGGCGCCGGGAAAGGCCGCCGCGGCCAGGAAAACAGTCGCGCAATTTCCCTGCCAGTGCCTCAATTGGCCGCAATCCGACCCCAATTTCGGCAAAAACCTGAAGCCTACTGCAACTGTTGGTTGTAGTTGGTCATTCCCCGATTTCAGGGAATCAGCGTATCGGAAGCCGTAGCGGCGGCACGGATCCAAGGTGCCGCGGCGAGACACGAGCCGAGAACCGGAGCGAGCATGACCGAGAATTTCACCGCAAAGGCCCGCCGCAACCGCCTGGCCGCGATCAGTGCCCTGGAAAGCCGCGGCTGGAGCCGCTGCCCAGTTGCCCGCCGCGCGATCCCGATGGCGAAAACCGTCTTCGGCAACCGCCGCTACCGCGCGCAGCCGCCGGCCCAGGCGACGAGCGCCTGACCCCAGCGCGACCCGGGCGCGCTCTCCCCCGGCCGCCGCTGACTGCACGGCGGCATCGTCCGGCCCGTTCAGGCGGGCGGCGGCCCGAGCACCCCATGCCATGCCATTCCGTACCCTGCCTTGGCCCGGCCAACCGGCGATCCGAACGTCCGCGCCACGACAGCCGGCCGCGCCCCTTGTCCGCGACGCGCGCCATCGCGGCCGGGTCGGGTCGGCGCGGGTTGGAGCAGGTCGGCGCAGGCGCCGACACCATCGCGTGAATCGACGCACAACCGCTTGATCAAAGGACGTTTTCCCGGTAAATTCTTCGCGGGCAAGAATACCGAAAAACCATAATAACCATGATCAAGAAGGGCAGGAACCATGCGCATCGCTCTTTTTCCACTCGCCGCCGCGGCGGCACTGGCGCTGGCCGTTCCGGCCGCGCAGGCGCGTGACACGAGCCGGCTGTTTCTGGGCATCGGCGTTAACTTCGGTCAGCGCATGACACCCGAGGCGCTGGTCGGGGTCAGCCATGCGGGCACCAGCGCGTCGGGCAAGGTCACGGGCTTCAAGGCCGAGCTGGGGCTTGACATGCAGCGCGGCTTCCAACCGAGCGAGGCCCGCCTTTCGGCGCTTTACGGCCATTCGGCGACACAGCTTGAACTGGGCGGCGGCTACAATTTCGAGGATCGCTCCGCCTTCGGCCTCGGCGGCCTCAACGGCAACCATTACGCATTGGGCGGCACCTTCAGCCCCACCTCGGGCCTGGGCGGCTATGCCCATCTGCAAACGCTGGGCAAGCTCAACCGTTAAGCGCCCGTCCCGGGCTCCGCGCGACGCGGCGGCAGGGCCGAATTGCCCACCGCGCGAAGCCGTGCCGCATGTCGCGCCCTCTGCCGCGCCCGCCCTCCGGGCGCGGACGCCGCAGGATTTCGCGCCCGACGCCCCCCGGCCGGTCTCCCCATTCCGCGACGCCGCCGAAGGGGACGTCTTCGGCACGGGGCCGCCTGCCCAGACGCTTGCGCCAGTTTCCGCCGATGCCCGACGAGGCCTCTTTTCAGCCCGGCCATGCAGCGCCTAACACGGGGCAATCGATCCCGAGGTGACATGCGACCGATCCCAACACGCCCGCTTGCCGCTTTGTGCCTGGCCCTTCTCGCCGCCGCCTGCGCCGCACCGCCACGCACCACGCAGCCCCCCCCCGCCAAACATAGCGAGACGCTGGAGCACGCCACGCTCTACCCTCGCGACAGCACCGCGCTCAACCACATGATCGCGGCCACTGCAAAGCGCTATTCGGTGCCCGTGGCCCTGGTTCACCGGGTCATCCAGCGCGAAAGCAGCTACAATCCGGGGGCGCGCAACGGCCCCTATTACGGGCTGATGCAGATCCTGCCGCAAACCGCCCGCACGATGGGTTACAGTGGACCGCCACGCGGCCTGCTGGATGCCCAGACGAACCTGACCTACGGGGTGAAATATCTGCGCGGCGCCTGGCTTCTGTCCGGCGGCAACTTCGACCGCGCGGTGATGTGGTATGCGCGCGGCTATTACTACGAGGCCCGCCGGCGCGGCATGCTGGAGCAGACCGGGCTGGGTTAATCGGGCTGGGTTAATACGGCGCCGCCCGAGCGT
>JASBUM010000698.1 GCA_030147905.1 Acidimangrovimonas sp. | reverse complement strand
CCGCCCTTGGAATAGGGGGCGAGAAGATCGATCACCTTGATACCGGTGACGAGGATCTCGGAGGAGGTCGACTGCTCGTCGAACTCGGGCGCCGCGCGGTGAATCGGCCGCTTCTCCTGCGCATCGACCGCGCCCTTCTCGTCCACCGGCTCGCCGATGACGTTGAGGATCCGGCCCAGCGTCGCGTCGCCCACCGGCACCGAGATCGGCGAGCCGGTGTCGCTGACCGCCGCGCCGCGGACCAGCCCCTCGGTGGCATCCATGGCGATGGCGCGGACGGTGCTTTCGCCCAGGTGCTGCGCCACTTCGAGAACCAGACGCTTGCCGTTGTTTTCGGTTTCCAGCGCGTTCAGGATGGCCGGCAGTTCGCCATCGAACTGAACGTCTACGACGGCGCCGATCACCTGGGTGATCTTGCCGGTGGCTTTCGCTTTTGCCATGTCGTTTCTCCGGTTCGTCAGAGCGCCTCGGCGCCCGAAATGATTTCGATAAGCTCTTTGGTGATCGCGGCCTGGCGGGACCGGTTATATTCGATCGTCAGACGTTCGATCATGTCGCCGGCGTTGCGCGTGGCATTGTCCATCGCCGTCATCCGGGCGCCCTGTTCGGAGGCGCCGTTCTCCAGCAGCGCGGTGAAGATCTGCGTCGCCACCCCCCGCGGCAGAAGATCGGCCAGGATGGCCTCCTCGGACGGCTCGTACTCGTAGACGGTCGAGGTCTCCTCGGCCTGTGTCTCGGCCTGGTCGAAGACCGCCGGGATGATCTGCTGGGCGGTCGGCACCTGGCTGATGACCGACTGGAAGCGATTGAAGAAGATCGTCGCCACGTCGAATTCGTCGGCCTCGAAACGGGCCAGCACATCCTTGGCGATCCCCTGCGCATCGGCATAGCCCACGCGCTTGACCTCGGACATGTCGACATGGGCGATCATCAGCTCGCCGTAGTCGCGGCGCAGCTGCTCGCGGCCCTTCTTGCCGACGGTGATGATCTTGACGGTCTTGCCCTGGCCGCGCAGCTCGGCGATGCGCTGGCGCGCCAGCCGCACGATCGACGAGTTGAAACCGCCGCACAGCCCGCGTTCGGAGGTCATCACCACCAGCAGGTGCACCCGGTCCGATCCTGTCCCCGCGAGAAGCCGCGGGGCCCCTTCGGACCCCTCGACCGAGGCCGCGAGCCCCGCCATGACGGAATTCATCCGCTCGGCATAGGGGCGCGCGGCTTCGGCAGCCTCCTGCGCGCGGCGCAGCTTCGCCGCGGCGACCATCTGCATCGCCTTGGTGATCTTGCGCGTCGACTTGACGCTTTCGATCCGGTTTTTCAGATCCTTGAGGCTTGGCATCTCGCTCTCTCCCGGACAGCGCCCTTAGGCGAAGTCTTTCGCATAGGTGTCGAGCGCCGCGCGGATCGCTTCTTCGAGATCACCGTCGACCTTGCGGTCGTTGTTGGTGATGTCGTCGAGAAGCGCACGGTGGTTGGCGCGCAGATGCTTCAAAAGCCCCGCCTCGAAGCGGTTCACGTCCTTGACCGCCACCTTGTCGAGATAACCCTTGGTGCCGGCGTAGATGACGCAGACGATCTCGGCGTTGGTCAGCGGCGAATATTGCGGCTGCTTCATCAACTCGGTCAGGCGGGCGCCGCGGTTCAGAAGCTTCTGCGTCGCGGCATCGAGGTCCGACCCGAATTGCGCGAAGGCCGCCATCTCGCGGTATTGCGCCAGTTCCAGCTTGACCGGGCCGGCAACCGATTTCATCGCCTTGGTCTGGGCCGAGGAGCCGACGCGGCTGACCGAAAGGCCCGTGTTCACCGCCGGGCGGATGCCCTGATAGAACAGTTCGGTTTCCAGGAAGATCTGGCCGTCGGTGATCGAGATCACGTTGGTCGGGATGAAGGCCGAAACGTCGCCGCCCTGCGTTTCGATGATCGGCAGTGCGGTCAGCGAACCCGAACCATAGTCCTTGTTCAGCTTCGACGAACGCTCCAGCAGGCGCGAATGCAGGTAGAAGACGTCGCCCGGATAGGCCTCGCGCCCCGGCGGACGGCGCAGCAGGAGCGACATCTGGCGATAGGCGACGGCCTGCTTCGACAGGTCGTCGTAGATGATCAGCGCATGGCGGCCGTTGTCGCGGAAATATTCCGCGATCGCGGTCGCGGAATAGGGTGCGAGGAACTGCATCGGCGCCGGGTCCGAGGCGGTGGCGGCGACCACGATCGAATAGTCGATCGCCCCGGTCTCCTCGAGCTTCTTGACCAGCTGCGCGACGGTCGAACGCTTCTGCCCGACCGCGACATAGACGCAGTAGAGCTTCTTCGATTCGTCGTCGCCCGCCGCTTCGTTATAGGACTTCTGGTTGAGGATCGCGTCGAGCGCGATCGCCGTCTTGCCGGTCTGGCGGTCGCCGATGATCAGCTCGCGCTGGCCGCGGCCGATCGGGATCATCGCGTCGACCGATTTCAGGCCGGTGGCCATCGGCTCATGCACCGACTGGCGCGGGATGATCCCCGGCGCCTTGACGTCCGCCACGCGCCGCTCGGTCGCCTCGATCGGCCCCTTGCCGTCGATGGGATTGCCAAGGCCGTCGACCACCCGCCCCAGCAGGCCGTCGCCCGCGGGCACGTCCACGATCGACTTGGTGCGCTTGACCGTGTCGCCTTCCTTGATGTCGCGGTCCGAGCCGAAGATCACGATACCGACATTGTCGGCCTCGAGGTTCAGCGCCATGCCGCGGATGCCGCCCGGGAACTCGACCATCTCGCCGGCCTGGACGTTGTCGAGGCCGTAGACGCGGGCAATCCCGTCACCCACCGACAGCACGCGGCCAACCTCGGCGACTTCGGCCTCCTGACCGAAATTCTTGATCTGCTCCTTGAGGATCGCAGAGATCTCAGCAGCTTGGATACCCATTTATCCGACCTCTTTCATTGCATTCTGGAGGGCTTCTAGCTTCGAGCGGATCGAGGTGTCGATCATCTTCGAGCCCACTTTGACCACAAGGCCGCCGATCAGTGCGGGATCGACGACCGTATCGAGCTTCACGTCCTTGCCGATCTGCGCCTTGAGCGCCGCGGCGAGCTTCTTCGATTGCGCGGCCGTCAGCGCGCGCGCGCTGCGGACATCGGCGGTGACCTCGCCCTTGTGCTCGGCGATCATCGCCTTCAGCGCCGCGATCAGCTGCGGCAGCGCGAACAGCCGGCGCTTGGTCGCCATCAGGCCGAGGGAATCGCGCATCAGGGGCGAAAGCTTCATCGCCTTGGCCAGCGCGGTCATCGCCCCGGCCTGGTCGCTGCGCGACACCAGCGGCGA
>JASBUM010000696.1 GCA_030147905.1 Acidimangrovimonas sp. | reverse complement strand
CGGTGGCCTCGCCCCGGCCGGTCAGGAGGGTTTCGCACATATCGGCCATCTCGGGTGCGCTCGTCCCGTTCATCAGAACACGTCCGGCATCCGCGATGCGCGACACCAGATCGCCCCAAAGGGTCACTCGGCGGTTCATCTGCCCTCCTTCGCGCCAGACATCTGCCCCGTCGCCGGAGCGGCGCATGATTGCCTTCGGTCGCCCCGCAAGCGCGTCAGCGCACAGGTCGCCCGCTGCCGGGCCCGCATCGCGCGACGCAGGCCCCCTTGCGCCCATGCTAGAGGCCGGGCGTGACACGATCAATCACCCGCGAGCAATGCGGCGAACAAGCCTGGACACGAATGCGCGGAACCGCGCCGATGGCGTCATGGGCGGACGCCCGGCCTTCGCCGCGGGCAGTGGCCCGGGGCAGCCGGACAGCGCATGATTGGCGGGCGACGCACAAACCCTTGCCGCGCACTTGCGGGTTCCCGGCCCCGGCGCGGCCCGCCAGGCGCCCCGCCCCCCGCGCCCCGCCGCCCGCGCGCGCGATGAGGCCGACGAGGGCGATGACGGCGGGCGATGGCGGCGGGCGATGGCGTACGATGGCGTACGATGGCGGCGACGGCCCGAACCCCCGGCCACCGCACCGTCGGCGCCGCCCCCGCCCCGCCGGAGCCGGTACCGCCTGGCCCCGCCTCCCCTCGCCGCCTCCCATAGCCGCCTCCCCTAGCCGGAGCCGGCACCGCGGCGCCATAACATATGCAAGAAAGACAATTTTATAACGTCGCGGTGTCCGCGCGGGCACAAGGGGGGTTGCGCATAGCGCGATCTGGGTGCATCCGCTTACCAAACTCATCGCAGGGGAAGCACGATGGTGGCGCATAAAGCAACGCGAAACCGGTTGATGCGGCGTTCGCGGGCTCTTGTCGTCTCTAGCAAGCACTGGAAGGCCCGGTTCGTTTTCTGGGCCGGCGCACTGGCGATCGGGGCCATCAGCGCCGCCTTCGCCGGCATCGCCGACAATACCCAGACGGTCTTTCAGGCCCTGTTCGAGTCCGGGGGCTGGATGGTCTATGCGCCGCTTCTCGTCACCCCGGTGGGCTTCGTGATCTGCGCGTGGATGGCCGAGAAATACTTCCCCGGATCGCAGGGCAGCGGGATCCCGCAGGTGATCGCCTCGCGCCACATGCACGGCGAGCCCGACCGCGGCGGTTATCTCTCGCTCAAGGTGGTGATCGGCAAGATGGTGATGACCATCGTCGCGCTGGGCTGCGGGGCCTCGATCGGCCGCGAGGGCCCGACGGTGCAGGTCGGCGCCTCGCTGATGCTGCAGGCGGCGCGGATGGGGCGCATGGTGCGCGCCCGCGGCCTGATCCTTGCGGGATCGGCGGCGGGGATCGCGGCCGCGTTCAACACCCCGCTTGCCGGCGTCGTCTTCGCGATCGAGGAGATGAGCCGCAGCTACAGCGCGCGCACCAATGGAATCGTCCTGACCACCGTGATCCTTTCGGGGATCGCCTCGGTCGCGCTGGTCGGCAACTATACCTATTTCGGCGTCACCCATGCGACCGCGGCCTTTCCGGGCGACTGGCCGCTGGTCATCACCTGCGGCATCCTCGGCGGCGCCGGGGGCGCATTGTTCAGCCGCGGCGTGCTTTCGATCACCAACCGCATCCGGCGCTGGCGTTCGGTCCAGTCCACCACCCGGGTCATCGTCGTCGCGGCCGTTGCCGGGATCATCGTTGCTGTGACCGGCCTTCTGACCAATGGCATGACCTTCGGCACGGGCTATGCCCAGGCGCGCAGCGCCGTCGAGGGCGGCACCCTGCCGCTGAGCTTCTTCGCCGCCAAGTTCATCGCCACGATCGCCTCGACCCTTTCGGGGATACCGGGCGGGCTCTTCGCGCCCTCGCTGGCGGTGGGCGCGGGGGTCGGGTCGACGCTGGGCGTCATCTTCGGCTCGAACGCGAGCCTTGCGGCGGTGCTGGGCATGTCGGGCTATTTCGCCGGTGTGGTCCAGGCGCCGATGACCGCCTTCGTCATCATCGTCGAGATGACGGGCAACCACGACAACATGATCCCGGTCATGGTGGCCTCGATGCTGGGCTATGGCATGAGCCGGCTGATCTCGCCCCATCCGCTTTATCACGCGCTGTCGCGCCACTACGTCGCCGACACGCTGCGCAAGCAGCGGGCGGAATCGGCTGCCGGCAACACCGGGACCAACGCCGCCGCCTGACCGCGGGGCACCAGCGGCGGCAACGGAGGACAGGCGCGGGCGGCGGGCGACGGAGCGGACCGCCAGCGCGGGTTGACGCCCCGGGGCGCACGCGGCGCCCCGGCCGCCGACGGAAACGGAGCCGGCATGCTTTCGTATCAGCACCTCTACCACGCCGGGAACATGGCCGATGTCCACAAGCACGGGCTGCTGGCCTGGACGCTGGATTACCTGCTGCGCAAGGACAAGCCGCTCAGCTACATCGAAACCCATTCCGGGCGCGGCCTCTACGACCTGTCCGCGCCCGAGGCGCTGCGCACCGGCGAGGCCGCGCGCGGCATCGCCTGGGCCGAGCGCGCGCGACTTTTTCCCGAGGGGCACCCCTATCCCCGGACACTTGCGCAATTTCGCGACCGGCACGGCCCCGACGCCTATCCCGGCTCGCCGCTGATCGCCGCGCAGATGCTGCGCCCCGGCGACAGCCTCCACCTGGCCGAACTGCATCCGGGCGAATACGCGATCCTTGCGCAGGCGCTGACCGATCATCCCGGCGCGGCCTGCCGCCGGATCGACGGGCTGGAGATGGCGCAGGCGCTATGCCCGCCGGTGCCGCGCCGCGGGCTGCTGCTGATCGATCCGAGCTACGAGTTGAAGGATGACTACGCCGCGCTGCCCGCGTGGATCGCGCAGATCAGCCGCAAGTGGAACGTGGGCATCATCATGCTGTGGTATCCGTTGCTGGCGCAGCCGCGGCACGAAGCCATGCTCACCCGGCTCGAGGCCCGCCACGGCCCGGACGCGCTTCGTCACGAGATCCGCTTTGCCCCCGCCCGCGAGGGGCACGGCATGGTGGGATCGGGGCTCTTTGTCGTCAACCCGCCATGGGGCCTTGCCCAGGAGGCCGCGCGGCTGGGCGCGGCACTGGAGGCGGCCGCCGCCTGAACCGCCCGGCCGGCCTGAGCCGTCCGGCCCTCGGGCGGCCGCGGCCATCTGCGCGGCCTTCAGGCGGGACCCGGCCATCACCGGCGCGCGCGGGCCTCTTGCGGCCGTCTTCAGCGCGGGCGGCTCAGCGCGGGCGTGCCGGCAGGAAGCGGCTCGACGAGCGGTAATCCTTGCGCGGGCCCCGCACCTCCCATGTCAGCCGCCAGCGCGGCCATGCGCCGAGGTCGTAGAGACCGTCGTAAAGATCCGGCGCACAGGGATGACGCACCGTCTGCGGCGCGGGCGCAGCGGGGTCGAAGGCATGGAAGAAACGCCCGTCGGCGAAATGCACCGCGATCGAGCCGCCCGGCACCGCGATCCAGCGATAGCGCCGGCCGGCGGCGAAGGCGCCGCCCGCCCCCAAGCGCATGAGCCCGCTTTCGCTGTAGGCGAGCGCATCCGCACCGTCGGGCACAAGCTCGGCCGTGCCCGAGAACCACGCCACCGTGCCCGTACGCCTGTCGTCGATGCGGCGCGCGATCCGCCAGTGCCCGGCGAAGCGCGCAAGCCCTGCCATCGGCCCGGTCCGTTCCGTCTTTGCGATGCCCATGCCCGCCATCCCCTGTCCCCGGCTTTCGATGCCCGCCTTCGATGCCCGCCCCTGCCGGCCCAAGCCCATTCGGCCAAACGCGCGCGGCATCGTCCCGCAGCCCGCGCCAGTCAAATCCCCGACCGGTCAAGTTCCGGCCGCCGGGTTGCTTCGGCCGCACGGCCCCGCCCCTTCGGCTTGCCCCTCCGGCGCACCCAGTCTAGATATGCGCGCGCCGGGCCGCAAACCCGGCGACGCCCTTTCCAGCCCCAAAGCCAGGCCCGCCGATGATCCCGCGTTATTCCCGTCCCGAAATGGTCGCCATCTGGTCGCCCGAGACCAAGTTCCGCATCTGGTACGAGATCGAGGCCCATGCCTGCGACGCACAGGCCGCGCTCGGCGTCATCCCCAAGGAGAACGCCGCGGCCGTCTGGCGCGCCCGCGACGTCGAATTCGACGTCGCCCGGATCGACGAGATCGAGGCGGTGACCAAACATGACGTGATCGCCTTTCTGACCCATCTGGCCGAACATATCGGTGCCGAAGAGGCCCGCTTCGTCCATCAGGGGATGACCTCGTCGGATGTGCTCGACACCGCCTTCAACGTCCAGCTCGCCCGCGCGGCCGATATCCTTCTGGCCGATCTCGACCGGGTGCTGGCGGCGCTCAAGAGGCGGGCCCATGAACACAAGGACACGCTGCGCATCGGCCGCAGCCACGGCATCCATGCCGAACCCACGACCATGGGGCTGACTTTCGCCCGCTTCTACGCCGAGATGGCGCGCAACCGCGATCGGCTGCAGGCGGCGCGGGCCGAAATCGCCACCGGCGCGATCTCGGGCGCGGTTGGCACCTTCGCCAATATCGACCCGCGCGTCGAGGAACATGTCTGCGCCCGGATGGGCCTGAAGCCCGAGCCGATCTCGACCCAGGTGATCCCGCGCGACCGCCATGCGATGTTCTTCGCCACGCTCGGGGTGATCGCCAGTTCGATCGAGAACATCGCGATCGAGATTCGCCACATGCAGCGCACCGAAGTGCTCGAGGCCGAGGAGTTCTTCAGCCCCGGCCAGAAAGGCTCGAGCGCGATGCCGCACAAGCGCAACCCGGTGCTGAGCGAGAACCTCACCGGGCTGGCGCGGCTGGTGCGCGCGGCGGTGATCCCGGCGCTCGAGAATGTCGCGCTGTGGCACGAACGCGATATCTCCCACAGCTCGGTCGAACGCGGCATCGGCCCGGACGCCACCGTGACGCTCGACTTCGCGCTCAACCGTCTGGCCGGGGTGATCGACAAGCTGGTGGTCTACCCCGAGACGATGCTGGCCAACATGCACAAGTTCAAGGGCCTGGTGATGAGCCAGCGCGTCCTTCTGGCGCTGACGCAAAAGGGCGT
>JASBUM010000695.1 GCA_030147905.1 Acidimangrovimonas sp. | reverse complement strand
TCGCCGAATGGCTGGAAAGCGACCCGCGCGTGACCGGCGTCACCTATGCCGGCCTGCCCTCCTCGCCATGGCACGCGCGGGCAGGCCGCATCTGTCCGCGCGGCGCGGGGGCGCTGTTCACCTTCTCTGTCCGCGGCGGCTATGAGGCCTGCCTCAAGCTTGTCGATGCCCTGGAGATCTTCAGCCATGTCGCCAATCTGGGCGATGCGCGCTCGCTCATCATCCATCCCGCCTCGACCACCCACCGCCAGCTCGACCCCGAGGCCCAGCGCCGCGCCGGCGCCGCGCCCGAAGTCGTCCGGGTCTCGATCGGTATCGAGGATGCCGAGGATCTGATTGCCGATCTCGACCAGGCGTTGAGTGTCGCGACCGGCAACGCGCGGGACTGACATTCGCGCGGAGCGCCTGCGCGCAACCCGGCCGCATCGTTGGCCGCATCGTCGACGGGCCACCACGATGCCCGGGCCCGGCCCGCCCACCCGAACTTCAGCGCGGCGCGCCCCCCTCTCCGCGCAGCCGCGGCCCCGACCCGGCCCGACCCGGCCCGCCCGGTTCAGCGTTACCGGAGCGCGAAGACCATGGTCACGCTTGCCCGTACGTCCAGCTCACCCACCGCGACCGGCATCGCCGAACGGGCCGCGGCAATCCCGGTCTGCATCATCTGCACCGGCGGGCTCGACACCCCCTGATCGGTGATCGTCATCAACGGGCCGAGCTGCACCCCGGCCGCCTTCGCATAGACCCCGGCGCGCGCGACGGCATCCGCGACCGCCTTGCGGCGTGCCTCGTCGCGCTTGGCCGTCGGATCCGAAAGGGTAAAGCGGATGCCCGAAAAGCGGTTGGCGCCGTTTTTCACCACAGTGTCCAGCACCGCGCCCAGCTCGCCCAGCTTGCGCACCCGCACGGTCAGCCGGTCGGCGGCGTCGAAGCCCACGATCTTGGCCGGTTTCCCGCCCGCGGCATCCTGCCATCGCGGCCCCAGCGAAAGGCCGGTGGTCTGGATGTCGCGCGCATCGATCCCGATCGCGCTGAGCCCGGCCATCACCTCGCCCAGCCGGGTCGAGTTGCGCGCCATGGCCTCCGCCGCCGTGGCCCCTTCGGTGGCGACGCCGAGGGTCACCACCGCCTCGTCGGGGGGCGTATGGACCACACCTTCGCCGGTGACGGTGATATGCGCCGTCGGGCCGAGCGTCGGTGCGGGCGCGGGCGCGACCGGGACGGCGGCGGCCGGGGTCTGCACGGCTTTCGGGGTCGCGTTCGAGGCGGAATTCGGGGCCGGCACCTCCGACCGGGCTTCGGCCAGGGCCAGCCCCGGCTGCGCGGCGGCCAGCGCGAGTACGGTCAGGGTCATTCGAATCATCGCTCACTCCTGCCGGCCCCCTGCCGGATCGACCGGCGACACCCCAGGGACCGCCTCCTTTCTAGGCGATTTCCGCCCGGCGCGAAATGCGCGACTTGACCGAAAGCACACGACAGCTATCGAATCCGTGATATTGCTGACCCATGACGCCGCGCTTGCTTCTCGATCTGTCACCCGATGGCATCGGTCTTCATCACCGCCCCGACGGCGGGGCATGGCTTGCACTGGGGCTGATCGCGCTTGACGCCGCGGATCTTGCGGATCGGCTGGCAGGGATGCGGGCGGCGGCGGAGGTTGCGCATTCGACTGACGGCGGGTGCGCCGGCACGGCAATCGTTCTGCCCCGCGCGCAGATCCGGTATCTGGGCGTGACGGAAGGGCCGGAAGCCGCGCGGATCGACGAGAGCGCATGCGAATCCCGTGCAGCCGCCGCGCTCGAGGGGCAGACGCCCTATGCGCTGGCGGATCTTGCCCTGGACTGGCTGCGCCACGACGGGCAATTGATGATCGCCGCCACCGCCCGGCAGACCCTGGCCGAGGCCGAACGATTCGCCTGCCGGCACGGGTTCACACCGGCGTGTTTCGTCAGCCGCCCTCCACCCGGTGCCTTCGCCCGCACCCCGGTTTTCCTGATCGGGCCGGCAAACGCGGACCATCCGCGGCGTGCCGCCCTGCGCAGCGGCCTGACGCCCCTGCCCCCGGCCGCGCGCGCATCGGGCGACGCGGACGGCAGCCGACCGGAGCCCGATGCGCTGCCCCCGTTCGAGCGGCGCATCCGCCTGGCGCGGATCACCGCCGAAACGCTGGAGGGCCTGCCCCCGTCGGCAGAAAGCGCACCCCCGCCGCGCGAACGCGAAGCGATCCGTGTCACCGCGCTCGGCCTTCCCGAATTCGGCAGCCTGCGGCCCACGGAGACGAAGGCGGAACCGGAAGACGCGCCGGCGCGCGCACCGGCCGCGCCGCACCGGGCCGGAGCGCGCCTGTCTTCGGCAGACGCCCACACCAGGGCGGATCTCCCCGCGCATGCCTCCCTTGATGCCGGCAGGCCCGCCGCCCCGGCGCCGGGCGATGATGGTGCGCGCAAGATGCCACAGTCCGGGGCGGTACAGGCCGGCGCGGTACAGTCCGGCACGGTACAGCCGGGGACGGTACAGCCGGCCGATGTGCCCGCCGATGCGCCGGCGCCGGCCACTGTCAGCCCCGGCCCGGGCGCGACGCGGGAGGAATCGGCGCCGTCGGACGGTGACGGTGACCCACCCCCGAAGGCCCGCTCCGAGGCTCCGGACGGTACCGTCGCCCCGCCGGACGGGGCCGGCTCGCCCGCCACCGCGGCACTGCGATCCGACCCGGGCCCGGCGGTCACGCTGACCGCCCGTTCTGCGCGCGGCGGATCATCAGCGGGGCACCCTGCACCCGCTGCCCCGACACTCGGGATCCCGGCCAAGCGGTCACCGGCGGCGACCGTTTCCCCGGGTATGCGCATCGACGATTCCGGCAGGTCCGGTTCCGCCAAACCGGCGCGGCCCCCAGGACCTTCGCGATACCGGAAAGCCGGGATCGTCGCGATCGGTCTGGCCGTGCTCGTGCTGCTGGGCCTCGCCGCGGTCGCGACGACATGGCTGGGCGGCGGCGCGACGCGCAACGGCGCCCTGTCGCCTGCGACTCCGCCACACACGGGCTCGGCCGCGGCCACCGACGGGGGCGCCGGGCAGCGCGCGGCATTGGGGCGGATACGGCCGGCGGGCACGACCGACACCCAAGCGACGGCGCCCGCGCCGGCCGGGCCGCGACCGGATGCGACCCGATCGGCCGACGCCACATCCGGCATCGCCAGCGATGCAGGCCCCGGCAAGGCCCCCGACAGGGGCACCGGAACAGGAGCAGGCGCAGAAACAGACACGGTCGCAGCCACCGGCAACCCGTCACCCGCGTCGGAGCCGGCAAAGACCGGGGCCAAGGCTGACGATGCCGCTCGCCGCACGATGGCTGAGGCGTCCGGGCAGGCCGGGGCGCCCTCCCTGCCGCAGGCCCAGAGCGGCGACGGCGCCGCCGCAGGCCGCACGTTCGCGGTGGTCTACCAACTTCCCGTGCTGGGAACCCCGGCGCCGGCCGATTCGCTTGTCTCGCTAAGCCTCGCTGCCGTGGGGGCGCGGGGCGGCCCGGCCGCGGCGGCCCGGCGGCCTGCCCCGCGCCAGCCCGGGCCGGCCCCCGCCACATCGCCGCGGCCCCGCCCG
>JASBUM010000683.1 GCA_030147905.1 Acidimangrovimonas sp. | reverse complement strand
GATCTTCAAGGTGAACGGCATCGGCCAGCTGCTGATCACCGCGATCTACGCCAACGACCTGCCGATGGTGCAGACCCTGACCTTCATCTTCGCCGTGCTGATCGTGATCTTCAACCTGATCGCCGACGTCCTCTACGGCATCCTAGATCCGAGAATTCGTTATGACTGAGCGCAAAGACGACAAGCCCGCGGACCTCGGCCCGCAGCAAGGTCCGGCCCGCGACCCGGCGACCGACCCGGCCGCGGACCCGACCTATGCGCCCGATCCCGCCTATGCGCCCGATCCGGCCTCCGAACCCGCGCCCGGCGCGGCCGGCGCCGTCGCCGCCGCCCCGGCCAATGCGCTGCGTCCACCGCGCAACCAGTGGTGGGATGTCTGGGACCAGTTCAAGAGCCACAAGGGCGCGCTGGCCGGTGCCGCGGTCTTCGGCACGATCGTGGTCGGCACGCTGCTGGGGCCCTTCGTCTGGCAGGTGAGTCCGACCTATATCGATATTCTCAGCCGCAACCAGGGGATCAGCCTGGCCCATCCGCTGGGCACGGACCAGCTGGGCCGCGATCTGCTGGCGCGGATGATGGCGGGTGGCCAGGTCTCGATCGCGGTCGGGCTGGTGGCGATGACCATCTCGATCCTGCTGGGGACGCTGGTGGGGGTGACGGCGGGCTATTTCAAGCGTCTCGACGGGCCGTTGATGCGGCTGACCGATCTGTTCCTGGCGCTGCCGCTCCTGCCGCTTCTGCTGGTGATGGTGATGCTCTTCCGGCAGAAGCTGTCGTCGGTCTTCGGGGTGGATGCGGGGATATTCCTGCTGATCGTCTCGGCGATCGGGATCACCAGCTGGATGCAGTCGGCGCGGATCGTGCGCGGCGAGGTGCTGGCCTTGAAGGAGCGCGAATTCGTTCTCGCGGCAAAGTCGATCGGCACGCCGCCGTGGCGGATGATCCTGCGCCATGTCCTGCCCAACGTGATGTCGCCGATCATGGTGGCGGCGACGCTGGGTATCGCCAATGCGATCATCACCGAATCCGCGCTGTCCTTCCTTGGCCTCGGCTTTCCGCCCGATTTTCCGACCTGGGGGCGGCTTCTGTTCGACGGGGTCGATTACCTGCAGGACTATCCTATCCGGGTGATCTGGCCCGGCGTCGCGATCTCTCTCACGGTGCTGAGCGTGAACTACATCGGGGACGGGTTGCGCGACGCGCTTGATCCGCGCATCCGCGGCCGCTAGGGCGGACCGGGGCGCTGCCCCGGACCCCGCGGTATTTCGGCCCAAAAGAAGCGGCAACGGACGCGCCCGCGCCGCAATGCCCGCGCCGAAGTGCCCGCGCCGCCGGTGGGCGGAGCCGGGGCCATGGTGCGCCGCAGCGGGGGTCGACAGGCGGACGCCGTTCAATCGCCAGGATCCGTTCAGCCGCCGAAATGCCGCCAGGCCCAGAGGCCTGCAAGGCCGATGAGCACGACCCACAGCGCCACGATGACGGCTGCGGCGACGCGGCTCGGGCCCCGAGGCGCCATCGTTTCGGCGCGGGTGCGGAATTCGGCCATCAGCGGTGGCGGGATCAGCCGCAGCGCCAGCCAGATCCCGGCCGGGACGATGATCAGATCGTCGAGCTGGCCGAAGAACGGGATCACGTCGGGGATCAGGTCGATCGGGCTGAGCGCATAGGCCGCAACGGCCATCGCGACCAGCTTGGCCGGCCACGGCACGCGCGGATCGCGCGCCGCGAGCCACAGCGCGATCACCTCGAGCCGCGCCCGACGCATCCAGCCAAGCCATCTGGCGCGAAGCCCGCGCGCGACGGGTGCCTGGCCTTCATCCTCGTCGGACCCGCTGCCGCGCATGGCCTTCTCCGCAACCGTCAGCGCATGCGACGCCGGATGCGGCGCAGCGCGAACCACATGACGAGCACGACCACCGGCGTGATCCCGGCCACCAGCGCGGTGTGATCGAGGCCAAGCCCGCGCCCCGCCGGTTCGAGCACATAGGCGGTGAGGTTTACCGCATAATAGCTGATCGCCACGATCGAGAGGCCCTCGACCGTGTGCTGCAGGCGCAGTTGGAGGTCGGCGCGGCGGTTCATGCTTGCCAGAAGCTTCTGGTTCTGGGCGCTGCGTTCGACATCCACGCGGGTGCGCAGCAACTCGGCCGCGCGGCCGGCACGACCAGCCATCTGTTCCAGCCGGCGTTCGGCTGCCTGGATGGTGCGCATCGCCGGATCATATCGCCGGCGCATGAACTCCCAGAATGTCTGGCGCCCCTCGAAGCGGCTTTCGCGCAGGGAATCGAGCCGCTGCCCCACCAGCGCCCGGTAGGCCGTGGTGGCCGAGAAGCGAAAGGAATGCTGGGTCGACAGGGTTTCCAGCTCAGCCGAGAGGCTGAGGATCTCGTGCAGACGTTCCTCGGCGGTGCCACCCTCGGCCGCGAGCCCGCCGACGAGCGTCACCAGTTCCGACTCGAGCATGTTGAGGCGCGCCATGGAATCGCGGGCCGGCCCGAGCGCCAGCATCGACATCGTCTTGTAGGTCTCGATCTCGCACAGACGCTGGACAATGCGCCCGGCACGGCGCGGACTGGTCCCCGGACGCAGGAAGACGGCGAAACGCATGTG
>JASBUM010000674.1 GCA_030147905.1 Acidimangrovimonas sp. | reverse complement strand
TCAACACGCTGGGTGGGCCGGGGCGGGCCGAGGGGTTCGCCGGCGATGTCGGCACTGCCCAAGGCGTCGCCGCGCTTGTCGCCGAGGTCGAGCGGCGCTGTGAGCGGCTCGATATCCTGGTCAACAATGCCGGGCGCAGCTGGGGCGCGCCCTTGGGCGAATTTCCCCATGACGCCTGGGACAAGGTGTGGTCGGTCAATGTCGCCGGTCTGTTTTCGTTGACCCAGGCCCTGCTGCCTCGGCTCGGGGCGGCGGAGAGCGACGCCGATCCCGCGCGGGTGATCAATCTCGGCTCGGTGATGGGCGATGCGGCGATGGGCGACGGCGCCTATTCCTACGCCGCTTCCAAGGCCGCCGTTCATCACCTGACGCGGATCCTGGCCAAGGAACTGGCCGGCCGCCGGATCACCGTCAACGCCCTGGCACCGGGGCCGTTCGTCAGCCGCATGACCGCCTTCGCCACCGCCGATGAAGAAACCCGCGCCAAGGTCGCGGCGCAGGTGCCCTTGGGCAGCGTCGGCCGGCCCGAGGATATCGCCGCCGCTCTTTTGTATCTGTGCGGGGCGGGCGGCTCTTATGTCACCGGGGCGGTGCTGCCCATAAGCGGCGGGATCAATGTCGGAACCGGCCCGGCCATATTCGACGAGGCGCTGACATGAGCGCGGCGCTCAGCCTCGATCAATACCGCGCCGGGATCGGCCGCGAAATGGGCGTTTCGCGCTGGTTCACGGTGGATCAGGCGCTGATCGACGCCTATGCCGAGATCAGCCAGGATCATCAATTCATCCATACCGATCCGGCACGCGCTGCGGCCGAGACCCCGTTCGGCGGCACCATCGCCCATGGGTTCCTGACGGTGGCGCTGCTGTCGGCCATGGCCTATGACGCCCAGCCGCCGATCGCAGGCGCGGGGATGAGCATCAACTACGGCTTCGACCGGCTGCGATTCCTCGCGCCGGTGCCGGCGGGGGCGCGGCTGCGCGGGCGCTTCACCCTCGCCGCGCTCGAGGAACGCCGCGCGGGCGAGGTCACGCTGCATTGGGACGTGACGGTCGAGATCGAAGGGCAGCAAAGGCCGGCGTTGGTCGCGCGCTGGATCGGCCGGCGCTATTTGACGGCGCAAGCGGGAGAAACGGCATGAGAGAGGCAGTGATCGTATCGGTGGCGCGCACGCCTATAGGCAAGGCCTATCGCGGCGCGTTCAACGACACCCAGGCGCAAGGCCTTGCCGGTCATGCCATTGCCCATGCGGTGGCGCGGGCCGGGCTTGCCCCCGAAGAGGTCGAGGACGTGGTGATCGGCGCGGCGTTGCAGCAGGGATCGACCGGGGGCAATATCGCCCGTCAGGCGGCGCTGGCGGCGGGGCTGCCGGTCACTGTTGCGGGGATGTCGGTGGACCGTCAATGCGCCAGCGGCATGATGGCGATCGCCACCGCCGCGAAACAGGTGATCCATGACCGCATGGACGTGGTGGTGGGTGGCGGGGTGGAATCCATCTCGCTGGTGCAAAACGCCCAGATGAACCGCCACCGCGCCCAGGATCCGGCGCTCGTGTCTCGTCACCCCGCGCTTTACATGTCGATGCTGGAAACCGCCGAAGTGGTGGCTGAACGCTATGGTGTCAGCCGCGCGGCGCAGGACGCCTATGCCCTGCAATCGCAACAGCGCACGGCAGCGGCCCAGGCCGCCGGCCGCTTCGACGCCGAGATCGTGCCGATGAAGACGGTGATGAAGGTGCAAGACCGCGACAGCGGCGCGATCCACGACCGCGAAGTCACGCTGACCCGGGACGAGGGCAACCGCCCCGAGACCAGCGCCGAGGGCCTCGCCGCGCTGGCGCCGGTGTTCAAGGACGGGCTGCGCGTCAAACAGGGCGGCTTCATCACCGCCGGCAATGCCAGCCAATTGTCCGATGGCGCCGCCGCCGCGGTGGTGATGGAGGCGCGCGCCGCCGAACGGCACGGGCTGACCCCGCTGGGGCGTTATGTCGGCATGGCGGTGGCCGGCTGCGAACCCGACGAGATGGGTATCGGCCCGGTTTTCGCGGTGCCGAAATTGCTGAAGAATTTCGGCCTCGGGATCGACGATATCGGCCTGTGGGAATTGAACGAGGCTTTCGCCGTTCAGGTCGTCTATTGCCGCGACCGGCTGGGCATTCCCGACAATAGGCTGAATGTCGACGGCGGGGCGATTTCGGTCGGCCACCCCTATGGCATGTCGGGGGCACGGATGGTCGGGCATGCGCTGATCGAGGGCAGGCGCCGCGGCGCGCGCTACATCGTATGCACCATGTGCGTGGGCGGCGGCATGGGTGCCGCGGGCCTCTTCGAGGTGCTGTGATGGCCTTGCCTCCGATCCTGCGCGGTTTGCGCCTGCCGGCGGTGGCGGCGCCTTTGTTCATCGTGTCGGGGCCGGAGCTGGTCATCGCCCAATGTCGCGCTGGCGTGGTCGGGTCATTCCCCGCGCTCAACGCCCGCGAAGAGCCGGGCGAGCCGGTGATGCTGGAGCGTTGGCTGGCCCAGATCACCGAGGCGCTCGACCGCCACAATCAGGAAAACCCCGACACGCCGGCCGCCCCTTTCGCCGTCAATCAGATCGTCCATCGCTCGAACACCCGGCTCGACCGCGATCTGGAGATCTGTGCGCGCTGGAAGGTACCGATCTGGATCACCTCGCTCGGCGCCAGGCCCGAGGTGAACGAGGCGGCGCATTCCTGCGGCGGGATCGCGCTCCACGACGTGATCAACGACACATTCGCGCGCAAGGCGATCGCGAAGGGCGCCGACGGGCTGATCGCGGTTGCCGCCGGGGCCGGCGGCCACGCCGGGCCGCAATCGCCCTTCGCGCTGGTGCGCGAGATCCGCGAATGGTTCGACGGCCCCTTGCTGCTGTCGGGCGCGATCGCCACCGGCCAGGCGCTTTTGGCGGCGCGGGCCCTGGGCGCCGATCTGGGCTATATCGGCTCGCCCTTCATCGCCACGGTCGAGGCGCGCGCGCCCGACGACTACAAGCGCATGGTCGTCGAGAGCGGCGCCGAGGATATCGTGACATCGTCGCTGTTCACCGGCATTTCCGGCAATTACCTCGCGCCCTCGATCACCCGGATGGGGCTTGACCCCAGGGCGCTCGGCCCCGGCGATGCTGCGGCGATGAGCTTCGCCCAAGGCTCGGCCAAACCCAGGGCGTGGAAGGACATCTGGGGCGCGGGCCAGGGTATCGGCGCGCTCAAATCGGTGGTGCCCACGGCCGAAATGGTGGCAAGAATTCGCGCGGAATATGACCAGGCGCTGTCGGATCTGATCCGCACCGCCGCCGAAGGAGGATAGGATGGATCTGGGTATCACCGAGCGGCTGAAGCCGCTGATCGAGCAGGTGCGCGACATGGTCGCCAACGAAATCGCGCCGCTCGACGCCGAATACGAGGCCGAGGTCGGCGGCCACCCTTCGGGCGACCGGTTCGCGATGACCGCGCGCCAGATCGAGATCATCGACGGGCTCAAGGCGCGGGCGCGCGAACGCGGCCTGTGGAATTTCTGGCTGACCGGCAGCGACAGGGGCTATGGGCTCTCGACCGTCGAATATGCCTATCTCGCCGAGGAGATGGGCAAGGTCGGCATCGCCGCCGAGGTGTTCAATTGCTCGGCCCCCGACACCGGCAACATGGAGGTGCTCGAACGCTATGGCGCGCCCCATCACAAGGAGCGCTGGCTCAAGCCGCTGCTGGCGGGCGAGATCCGCTCGGCCTATCTGATGACCGAACCCGATGTCGCCTCGTCGGACGCGACCAATATCGCGCTCGCGGCCCGGCAAGAGGGCGACGAATGGGTCCTCAACGGCGAGAAATGGTGGGCCTCGGGCGCCGGCGATCCGCGCTGCAAGGTCTATATCGTCATGGCCCGCAGCGATGCGGATGCGGCCAAGCATGCGCGACATTCGATGTTCGTGGTGCCCGCGGGCGCGCCGGGGATCGAGGTGCTGCGGCCGATGCAGGTCTTTCACCACGACGACGCGCCCCATGGCCATATGCATATCCGCTTCACCGATGTGCGGGTGCCGGCCGAAGATCTGATCCTGGGGCCGGGCCGCGGCTTCGAGGTCGCGCAGGGGCGGCTCGGGCCGGGGCGCATCCA
>JASBUM010000673.1 GCA_030147905.1 Acidimangrovimonas sp. | reverse complement strand
AGGATGCGCGTCATGGCTGAACCCTGGCTGTCGATCATCGGTCTGGGCGAGGATGGACCCGAGGGGCTGACCTGCGCAAGCCGCGCCGCGCTCGACGCCGCCGAATGGATCGTCGGGGCGCCCCGGCATCTGGCGTTGGTCCGCGCCGGCGCGCGCGGGATCGAATGGCCGGTGCCGTTTTCGCTGGCGCCGGTGCTGGAGCGGCGCGGCCGGCCGGTGGCCGTACTGGCCTCGGGCGATCCGTTCTGGCATGGCGCCGGCGGCAGCCTCGCCCAACATCTATCGCCCGGTGAATGGCGCGCCTTTCCCGGCGCCTCGGTCTTCTCGCTCGCCGCGGCGCGGCTCGGCTGGCGGATCGAGGATACGCTTTGTCTGGGCTTGCACGCGGCGCCCGTGGCGCGATTGCGGCCCCATCTCGCACCGGGGCGGCGGTTGATCGTGACGTTGCGCGACGCCGCGGCGACCGGCGAGCTGGCGCAATGGCTTGCCGCGCAAGGCTTCGGCGACAGCCGGCTGTGGCTGCTCGAGGCCTTGGGTGGTCCGCGCGAACGCATCCGCGAAGCGCGCGCCGCCGGCTTCGACGCCGGCGATATCCGCGCGCCCGTGGCCGCCGCGATCGAAGCGCGAGGCGGGCCGGGCCTGGCCGCGACGCCGGGTCGGCCCGACGATCTGTTCGACCACGACGGCCAGATCACCAAGGCGCCGGTGCGGGCACTGACGCTCGCCGCGCTTGCGCCGCGCGCGGGCGAATGCCTGTGGGATATCGGCACCGGCTCGGGTGCGATTTCCATCGAATGGCTCCTGGCCGCGCCCGAAACCCGCGCCGCGGCGATCGAGTCCGATCCCGCCCGCGCCGCCCGTGCCCGCGCCAATGCCGCGCGTTTCGGCCTTGGCGAGCGCTATCGGGTGATCGAAGCACGCGCGCCCGAAGGGCTGGCCGACCTGCCCCGGCCGCAAGCCGTCTTCATCGGCGGCGGCGCCTCGGCCACGCTGTTCGAGGCGCTTTGGCCGCGCCTGCCCGAAGGCACCCGTCTGGTGGCCAATGCCGTCACGCTGGAGACCGAGGCGCTGCTCATGCAGCTTTCCGAAACCCACGGCGGCAGCCTGTTGCGGCTCGATCTCGCCGAGGCCCGCCCCCTTGGGCGCAAGCGCGGCTGGGTGCCCGCACGGCCACTGGTGCAATGGAGCGTGACGCGATGATCGTCGCCGGTCTTGGCTTTCGCGCCGGCGCCAGCGCCGACGATCTGCAAGCCGCGCTCGACGCCGCGCTGGCGGCGGCTCCCGGCGCGGGCAGCACCGGTCGTGGCGCCGACAAGCACGTGCTTGACGCGCTGGCCACCGCGGCCCAAAAGGCCCGCGCGCCGGCGTTGACGGAACTGGCCGAGGCGCTCGGCCTGCCGGTGATCGCGATCGCGCCCGAGGTGCTGGCGGCGCAAGACGTGCCAAGCCATTCGCCGCGGGTGGCGGCACGGTTCGGCGCCGGCAGTCTGGCCGAGGCGGCAGCGCTGGCGGGGGCGGGCACCGGCGCGCGGTTGTGGGCGCCGCGCGCGGTCGCGCCGGGAGGCCGGGCGGTTGCGGCGATTGCGGAAGGAGAGGGGTCATGACGGTGCATTTCATCGGCGCGGGGCCGGGGGCGGCGGATCTGCTGACCCTGCGCGGCCGCGACCTGATCGCCGCCTCGCCGGTCTGTCTGTACGCCGGCTCGCTGGTCCCCGAGGGCGTCCTCGGCCATTGCCCGCCCGGTGCGCGGATCGTCAATACCGCGCCGCTCTCGCTTGACCGGATCATCGACGAGATCGCCGCCGCGGACGCCCGGGGCCACGACGTCGCGCGGCTCCATTCCGGCGATCTGTCGGTCTGGTCGGCGATGGGCGAGCAATTGCGGCGGCTGCGCGCACTCGGCATCGCCTACGACGTGACGCCGGGCGTTCCCGCCTTCGCCGCCGCGTCCGCCGCGCTCGGCGCCGAGCTGACCCTGCCCGAGGTGGCGCAATCTCTGGTGCTGACGCGCACACCGGGCCGGGCCTCGGCCATGCCCGAGCGCGAGACCCTGACCGCCTTCGCCGCCACCGGCGCGACCCTGGCGATTCACCTGTCGATCCATGCGCTCGACCGGGTGGTTGCCGATCTTCTGCCCCATTACGGCGCCGATTGCCCGGCCGCCGTGGTCTGGCGCGCAAGCTGGCCCGAAGAGCGGCTGATCCGGGCGCCGCTCGGCGATCTTTGCCGGGCGGTGGGCGAGGCGCCCGAACGCACCGCCCTGATCCTGGTCGGCCCGGCCCTGGCGGCCGAGGATTTCGCCGAAAGCCGGCTTTATGCCGAGGATTACGACCGCCGCTACCGTCCGCGCGGCGCCAAGCCGCGTTTCCCGGAGGCGCCATGACGGCGCCCGGCCTGATCATCTCGGCGCC
>JASBUM010000050.1 GCA_030147905.1 Acidimangrovimonas sp. | reverse complement strand
ACGCTGCTGCTGGTCGACGCGACCGGTCACCGCGTCGCCCGGATCACCGCCCGCGCCGCGCGGCCCGACCTGCCGCTGATCGCCGGCCAGAACGCGGCCGCGGCCGCGGGCCAGGCGCTGCAGCTTCTCGCCGCGGCGGGCCCCCTGCGTCAGCGCATCCGCGGGCTGGTGCGGGTGGGTGAGCGGCGCTGGGACGTGATGCTCGACCGTGGTCAGCGCATCATGCTGCCGGCCGAGCAGCCGCTGCCGGCACTGGAGCGGGTGATCGCGCTCGACCAGGCGCAGGGACTGCTTTCGCGCGGGGTCGGCGTGGTGGACCTGCGGCTGCCGCAGCGGCCGACGCTGCGCCTTACCGCTGCGGCCTTCGCGGAACGCCAGAAGGCGATGGGATCTGATCAGGGAGCCTCGAAACACTGATGACCGAGCTTTACCAATCGCAAAGGGCCATGCGGAACCTGCGGCGCGCGGCGCTTCAGCGCGGCGTCGTCGCCATTCTCGATGTCGGCACCTCGAAGATCGCCTGCCTGATCCTGCGCTTCGACGCCTCGGCGCGGGTCGACGGCAAGGGCGGGGTGGGCCCGATGGCCGGCCAGGCGCGCTTCCGCGTCATCGGTGCGGCCACCACCCGTTCACGCGGGATCCGGTTCGGCGAGATCGACACGATGGCAGAGGCCGAGCGCGCGATCCGTACCGCCGTTCAGGCGGCGCAGAAGATGGCCAATGTCCGGGTCGATCACGTCATCGCCTGCTTCTCCGGCGCGCGGCCCCGGTCCTACGGGCTGGCGGGCGAATGGCTCTTGCAGGACAGCGAGGTGACCGAACAGGACGTCAGCCGCGTGCTGGCGGCCTGCGACATGCCCGATATCGGCGAGGGGCGGGAGGTGCTGCATGCCCAGCCGGTGAACTTCGCGCTCGACCACCGTTCGGGTCTGGCCGATCCGCGCGGACAGGTGGGCCACAGGCTGGCCTGCGACATGCATCTGATGTCGGCCGATGCGGCGGCGATCCACAACCTCGTCCATGCGATCAACCGCTGTGACCTGGAGGTGGCCGGGATCGCCTCCTCGGCCTATGCGTCGGGGCTGGCGAGCCTGGTCGAGGACGAGCAGGAGCTGGGTGCGGCCTGCATCGACATCGGCGGCGGCTCGACGGGGCTGTCGGTCTTCATCAAGAAACACATGATCTACGCCGATTGCCTGCGCATGGGCGGCGATCACGTGACCGCGGACATCTCGAAGGGGCTTCAGGTGCCGATGGCGGTGGCCGAGCGCATCAAGTCCCGTCACGGCGGCGTGGTTGCCACCGGCATGGACGACCGCGAGATGATCGAGCTGGACGGCGATAGCGGCGACTGGGAGCGCGACCGCCGCACCGTCAGCCGCGCCGAGCTGATCGGCATCCTCCGGCCGCGCGTCGAGGAGATCCTCGAGGAGGTGCGGCTGCGGCTCGACGCGGCGGGCTTCGATCACCTGCCCAGCCAGCAGATCGTGCTGACCGGCGGCGCCAGCCAGATCCCGGGGCTGGACGGGCTGGCGGCGAAGATCCTCGGACAGCAGGTGCGGATGGGGCGCCCGCTGCGGGTGCAGGGCTTGCCGCAGGCGGCGACGGGTGCGGGATTCGCGGCGACCGTGGGCCTGTGCCTCTTTGCCGCCCATCCTCAGGACGAATTGTGGGACTTCGACCTGCCGGCCGAGCGCTATCCTGCGCGCTCCTTGCGGCGGGCCGTGAAATGGTTCAAGGACAACTGGTAACCGCAAGATCGTGACGGGTTGGCGAAATCCTGCCAGTTTTGTCAAGTGCCGCGCCAGATTTTGTGGGTGATATGTGTTTTTTTCGTGACCTCCCAGGCCATACTGGCTAGAATTCGGTAAATCCGGGGGGCTGGCGGCAAAGCTGCAACAACTTAGGCAGGCGGACAGAACGATGACACTGAACCTCACCATGAGCGATCGCGAAGAGCTGAAGCCGCGGATCACGGTCTTCGGCGTCGGCGGGGCCGGAGGCAACGCCGTCAACAACATGATCGAGAAGCAGCTTGAGGGGGTGGAGTTCGTAGTCGCAAACACCGACTCCCAGGCGCTGCAGCAATCCAAGTCCCAGTCCCGGATCCAGATGGGGGTGAAGGCGACCGAGGGATTGGGCGCCGGAGCGCGGCCATCGGTCGGCGCCATGGCCGCCGAGGAGACGATCGAGGAGATCGTCGATCATCTCGCCGGGGCGCATATGTGTTTCATCACCGCCGGCATGGGCGGCGGCACCGGTACCGGCGCCGCGCCGATCATCGCCCAGGCCGCGCGTGAACTGGGCGTGTTGACCGTCGGCGTGGTGACCAAGCCGTTCCAGTTCGAGGGCGCCAAGCGCATGCGTCAGGCCGAGGAAGGCGTCGAGGCGCTGCAGAAGGTCGTCGACACGCTGATCATCATCCCCAACCAGAACCTGTTCCGCCTGGCCAACGAAAAGACCACCTTCACCGAAGCCTTCGCCATGGCCGACGACGTTCTTTATCAGGGCGTCAAGGGGGTGACCGACCTGATGGTGCGGCCGGGTCTCATCAACCTCGATTTCGCCGATGTCCGCGCGGTGATGGACGAGATGGGCAAGGCCATGATGGGCACCGGCGAGGCCACCGGCGAGGATCGGGCGGTTCAGGCCGCGGAGAAGGCGATCGCCAATCCGCTTCTCGACGAGATCAGCCTGCACGGCGCCAAGGGCGTGTTGATCAACATCACTGGCGGCTATGATCTGACCCTGTTCGAATTGGACGAGGCGGCGAATATCATCCGCGAGAAGGTCGACCCCGACGCCAATATCATCGTGGGTTCCACCCTCGATACGGCGATGGAGGGGACGATCCGGGTCTCGGTCGTCGCGACCGGCATCGACGCGACGCCCGCGGCCGCCGAAACCCCGGTGCCGCGCCGCCGCATGGCGGAGCCGCTGCCGATCCAGAACCATGCCGAACCGGCGCCCGCCCCGGCCCAGGCTGCCGCCGTCGCCGCGCGCTCGGCGCCGGCCGCGGCCCAGGCGTCTGCCGCGCCGGCGCAACCCGCTGAATCCGAGCACGGCCAGCAGGCCGCCCGCACCGGGATGCAGGAACCGTCGCTGTTCACCGCGCTCGACGACGAGGACGAGACCGCGAGCTTCTCGCCCGCGGCTGACGGTCTGCCGCCGCCCGCCTATCGGCCGGCCGTGCAACAGCCCGCGCAACGGCCGGCGCAACGGGCGCAGGCGGCTCAGGCCGCACATGCAGACGAGGACGCCGCGCAATTCGTCGCGCCGCGTTCGCGTGCTCCCGGAACGCCCACGCCCGAGGCGATGGCCCGGCTTGCCGCCGCGGTCAATCGCGCCCCGCGCGAGGGCACGGCTGGGCAGGGTGGCGCGTCCCGCACCGCGCCTTCCGCTCCCCCTCGCCCGGCCGCCGCGGGTGGCGAAAAGCCACGCTTCGGCATCAATTCGCTGATCAACCGGATGACCGGCCACGGAGCCGGAACCGAGGGCCAGGCCGTCCCGCAGCCTGCGCCGGCGCCGCAACGTGGCGCCGCGCCGGGGCGCGCACAGCCGCGGATCGACAACTATGACGAGGAAAGCGAGGCCGATCCCGATCAGGAACGTATCGAGATTCCGGCCTTCCTGCGCCGTCAGGCCAACTGAATTCGGTAACATTTTTTGGAAAGGGGCCGGCGCGATCCGGCCCTTTTTTATTTGCGTTCAACAAATTAGCAACACCCGAATCGGCGCTCGGCACGAATCTGCCCATTCGTGAAGGCTATGTTACAGGCCGTTGCAAAGCGTGAGTTGAGCTTCTGGGCGGGCATCAATAGATCACGAGGGCGACATCCCCGTGCCCGTGAGAGGTTCCGGGCGGGTCGTGACGGATGATCCGGGACATGCGGCGCAGGGCGCTGCAGACCCACCCGGCGGGCGTCGAGGCAGAACGAGCGACGGCCGCGTTTGTCCGCGGAGATATCGCGCGGACCGTCCATGACAAGCACCCGCTGGTGCGTGACGACGAAGAGGCTGAGGCAAGAGTGCAGAACGCGATCAAATCGCCGATAACCTTCACGGGCTTCGGGCTTCATACCGGCGCCGCAGTGCGCATGACGATCCGGCCCGCATCCGCCGACTACGGCATCTGGTTCAAGCGCATGGATCTGGAGAGCGGTGACCCGCTGGTGCCGGCGCGCTGGGACGCGGTGGTGCCGTCGCGGCTGTGCACGCTGGTCGCCAATGGCGCGGGGACGTCGGTCTCGACGGTCGAACATGTCATGGCGGCTCTCGCCGGTTGCGGCATTCACAACGCGCTGATCGAGATCGACGGTCCCGAGGTCCCGATCCTCGACGGTAGCGCGATGCCCTTCGTCGAGGGTATCCTTGGCCGCGGGATCCGCCGGCTCGCAGCGCCGCTGCGGGCCTTTCGCATCCTGCGTCCGGTGGAAGTCCGCGAAGGCGCCGCCGTCGCCCGGCTGAGCCCGGCGGATGCGCTCGAGATCGACTTCTCCATCGACTTCGACGACGCCGCGATCGGTCAGCAGACCAAGGCGCTGAACATGGCCAACGGCGCCTTCGTGCGCGAGTTGTGCGACAGCCGCACCTTCTGCCGGCAGTCCGATGTCGAGGCGATGCGTGCCAACGGGCTGGCGCGGGGGGGATCGCTGGAAAACGCTGTCGTGGTGGATGGCGCCATCGTGCTGACGCCGGGCGGGTTCCGGCATAGCGACGAGGCGGTGCGGCACAAGATGCTCGATGCGCTGGGCGACCTCGCGCTTGCCGGCGCACCGATCCTCGGGCGTTACAGCGGCATTCGTTCGGGCCACGCGATGACCAACCGGCTGCTGCATGCGCTGTTTGCCGATCCCCTGGCCTTTCGTCTGGTCGAGGCCGATGCGGCGGCCGGAGCCAAGCTGCCCGGAATCGGCGTGCATCGTGCCGATCTGCCGGTCGTTGCCTGACCGGCGCCGCGGGCGCGATCACCGGCAATGGCGTTTTGCGCCGGCAATTTTTCTATGCTAGGAGACGGTCAGACGCGGCGCGGGTAGCCCGTTGCGGCAATCTGACGAATGGGGTGGGCGGAAGATGGCGATCGGCAGGTCTTGGGCGGCTGTGATCGGGAAACTTGCAATCGTCGTGCTGGTCGCCGGCTGCGCCGCGAAATCCGACCAGCAAAAGCAGCAGCAGCTCGAAAGCATGTCGGCGAAGGAGATCTACAACCTCGCCGAGCACACGCTCGAGGTCGAGAAGAACCCCAAGGCGGCGGCGCATGACTTCAGCGAGATCCAGCGTCTCTATCCCTATTCCAGCTGGGCCAAGCGCGCCACGATCATGGAAGCCTATGCCGATCAGCAGGCGCGAAAATACGGCGAGAGCCGCGCGGCGGCGGAACGCTATCTGGAATTCTACCCGGCGGACAAGGATGCCGCCTATGCGCAGTACCTCGTCGCGCTGAGCTACTACGATCAGATCGACTCGGTCGGGCGTGACCAGGCGGTGACGCTCAAGGCGCTGAAGGCGCTGCGCAAGGTGATCGAGAACTACCCGAATTCGGGTTATGCGCGCTCGGCCGCGATGAAGTTCGACCTCGCCTTCAACCGCATGGCCGGCAAGCAGATGGAGGTGGGCCGCTACTACCTCAAGCGGGGCGAATACGCCGCGGCCATCAACCGCTTCCGCACTGTTGTCGAGACCTACCAGACAACCACCTATACCCCCGAGGCGCTGGAGCGGCTGGTGGAGGCCTATACCGCGCTGGGGCTGAACGAACAGGCCCAGACGGCGGGGGCGATCCTGGGCTACAACTTCCAGTCCAGCCCCTTTTATCAATCGGCCTATCGCCTGCTGACGGCCAAGGGGCTCAAGCCGCGGGTGGCCGGGCACAGCTGGCTGACCGAGATCTACCGCCAGATGATCCTGGGCAAGTGGCTCTGATCCGGGGACGGGACGATGCTGCGCGGGCTGGACATCCGCGACCTGCTTCTGATCGAACGGCTGACGCTGGATTTCCGGCCCGGTCTCAACGTGCTCACGGGCGAGACGGGCGCGGGCAAGTCGATCCTGCTTGATGCGCTGGGCTTCGTGCTGGGCTGGCGCGGGCGGGCCGATCTGGTCCGCCCCGGCGCCGCGCAGGGCGAGGTCACCGCAAGCTTCGATCTCGGGCCCGGCCATCCGGCGCGGGCGGTGCTGCGCGAGGCGGGGCTGCCCGAGGAGGATGAGCTGATCTTGCGCCGGGTCAATCAGGCCGAGGGTCGCAAGACGGCCTGGGTCAACGACCGGCGCGTTTCGGGCGAGGTCCTGCGCGCCCTGTCCGAGCGGCTGGTGGAACTGCACGGCCAGCATGACGATCGCGGGTTGCTCGATCCGCGCGGGCATCGGGCGCTGCTCGACGAATTCGGCGCGCTCGAGCCCGGGCGTCAGGCAGTGCGCGCCGCGTGGCAGGACCTTGCCGGGGCGCGACGTCGGCGCGAGGCCGAGGCCGCGCAGCTTGCCGCCCTCGCCGCCGAGGAGGATTTCCTGCGCCACGCCATGTCCGAGCTTGACGCACTGGCGCCCGAGCCGGGGGAAGAGGCCGAACTGGATGCGCGCCGTCGCCTGATGCAGGCCGCCGCGCGCATTCGCGAGGATGTCGTGCGTGCCGCGCAGGCCATCGGGGGGCAGGGTGCCGAGGCCATGGTGAGCGATGCGATGCGCTGGCTCGACGGTGCGGCCGGGCGCGCCGAGGGCCGGCTTGACGACGCTATCGCGGCGCTCGACCGGGTGATGATCGAGTTGGGGGAGGCACAACAGGGGGTCGAGGATGCGCTGGATGCGCTGGTCTTCGACCCGGCGGAACTGGAGCGCGCCGAGGAAAGGCTGTTCGCGCTGCGCGCGCTGGCGCGCAAGCACGGCTGTGCGCCCGACGAACTGGGCGCGCTGGCGCGGGATCTGTCGGCGCGGCTTGCCGCGCTGGACAGCGGCGCGGCGGATCTGGAGCGGCTCGATGCTGCCTGTGCCGAAGCTGCGGAACGCCACCGCGCGGCCTGCTCCGCGCTGGGCGCGGCACGGCGAGCGGCGGCTGTGCGGCTTGATGCCGCCATGGCCGGGGAACTGGCGCCGCTGCGGCTGGAGCGGGCGGTCTTCGCCACCCGCATCGGTGAGGCAGAGCCAGGCCCCGACGGCGCCGATGATGTCTGTTTCATGGTCGCCACCAACCCCGGCGCGCCGATGGGCGCGCTCGACCGGATCGCATCGGGGGGGGAATTGTCGCGTTTCCTGCTGGCGCTCAAGGTCTGTCTCAGCCGGCGCCAGTCGGATCTGACGATGATCTTCGACGAGATCGACCGCGGCGTAGGGGGCGCGACGGCCGATGCGGTCGGCCGGCGGCTGGATGCATTGGCTCGTCAGGGTCAGATTCTTGTGGTGACCCACTCGCCGCAGGTGGCCGCGCGCGGCGCCCATCACTGGCGGGTGGAGAAGCGCAGCAGCGGGGACGAGACCCGCTCCACCGTGATCGCGCTCGATGCCTCCGCGCGCATCGACGAGATTGCGCGGATGCTGGCCGGCGACCGGATCACCGATGCGGCCCGGGCCGCGGCGCGCGCCCTTCTGACTGGATAGGCCCCGACATGACGGACGCCGGCGCCCGGAAAATTTCGGACAGCGCGCGGCCGATCGCCGCTGCTGGGGCACGGCGCGCCGTTTTTAATTGAAACGTCACCAATTCCATTCCTATATTGCTGGCATGGAAGACCAGCTTGCACAGGTGACACCGGGCGCGCTCGAAACTGGTGCGCGTTGGTTGTCGCGTGCCCGGCTACGGCCCACCCGGCAACGGCAGCTGCTTGCGGCCCTTCTGATCGGGGACGGCTGCAACCGCCATGTCACGGCCGAGAGCCTCTATAGCGCCGCGCGCGACTCGGGCGAGCGGGTTTCGCTGGCCACCGTCTACAACACCCTGCGCGCCTTCTATGCCGCCGGCCTGGTCAATGAGATCACCGTCGACGGGACCCGCAGCTATTTCGACACCCGGACGGACGATCACCCCCATTTCTACTGGGAGGATGAACAGCGTCTCAGCGACGCGCCCGGTCAGAAGTTGCGCATCCTCGACCTGCCGCAGGCGCCGGCTGGGAGCGAGATCGCCCGTGTCGACGTGGTGATCCGCCTGCGCAGTCCGCGCCGGCGCAGCGGATACAGCGGCGCCTAGCGCGGCGGATAGCCGGGGCCTAGGGGATCCAGTGCGAAGCGGGCTGGGATGGCCGCCCGCCGCGCAGGCGGGGCTTCCATCGGAGACAATTCTACGATGGCTCTACACTCGCGGGCGCGTGCGGCGCGCCCGTGCGACAGGTCGGTGCGGCAGTCGGTGCGACAGGTCGGTGCGACACGCCGGGATTTCAGACGAACAGCCCCTCGCCATGCTTGTCGACGAATTCGGCGAGCCCCAGCGTGTGATCGCGGCACAGCTTCTCGGCCCGTTCGATGTCGCGGCTCTCGAGCGCGTCTATGATCGCGAGATGGTCCTTGATCGACTGGCTGGCGCGGTCGTCGCGGCCGATCGTCAGCTGACGGATGCCGCGCACATGCAGCAGGATGTTCTCTGTCATCTCGCGCAGCACGCTCGATCCGGTCAGTTCGATGATCGTCTGGTGAAAGCGGATGTTGGCGGTGGAATATTCCGTCAGATGGTCGGCCGGTCGATGGGTGTCATGGAATGAGTTGAACAGCGCGCGCAAT
>JASBUM010000661.1 GCA_030147905.1 Acidimangrovimonas sp. | reverse complement strand
CTCGTGCAGGCTTTTCAGAAGCCCCGCCTTCATCGTGGCGGCGGGATTGGCGCCGATCAGGCCCAGCCGCCCGGCATGGCCGCGCAGATCCGCCTCCGAATGGCGGCACTCGATCTCCAGCAGCCGGACCGACGAACGGTCGGCATGGAAATCGGCGATCAGATCGGCCTGCGCCGTATCGGTGCAGATCACCAGCCGCTCGGTCCCGAAATGTTCGAACAGCAGCCGCATGAAGGCGCGTCGGTGACGGTGCCGCTTGCCGAGACCCCGCTCGATCCCGCCCAGCGACGGCAGCCCCGCCTCTTCCTCGTCGAAGAGATGATCGAGCGCATGCAGCCCGCAGCCCTGTCGGATCCATTCGGCCAGCCGCTTGGACACATGCCATTTCTTGGCCGCGATGATCAGCAGCTCCCGCCCGTTGCCGATGGAGCTGCCGCTTTCCCAGAAGCGCGGCGCGAAACGCTCGCCGGCGCGGCCCCTGGTGACGAGAAAATGGTAGAGACGCTCACCATCGTCATCTGTCGCCTGCCGGGCCGGGCCCTCGATGTAATAGGCGCCCAGACGTTTGCGCAACTCATGCGCCTGGGGCGAGATCTTGCGCGCGAAGAGGTAATCCTGCCCGACGAGGAAATCGAAATGATCGTCGTGGAAGGCGGCCGGCATGCCGTAATCGGAAAACAGCAGAAAGGTGGGCCGCTTGCCGGCGATTTCGGCATCGGGGACCAGATGGCGCACGAGCGTCTGGAAAAAGGTCTCGTCGGGGATCCATGTGGTCCGGAAGAAGGCGATCACGTCGGGACGTTCGGCACAGAATGTCAGGATCGCCGCGACCGTCTGGCGCCGAAGGCACCACCACTGGCTGCCGATATGGATACGCAGCCGTTCGGGCGTCTTGCGGCGCAGACCAAGCCGCCGCTGCCATTCGAGCGACTGGTAGAACAACCATTTGTGGCGCCGCTCGTTGAACAGGTGACGGTAGATCAGCCGCTCCTCGCGCAGGCCGGTCTTGATCCAGTCGCTGCCGAGGAAATCCACCGCCTCGATATAGTCGCGCGCCCCGGCATCGAGAAAGTCGTGGATGTAGGCGGCCGACTTGATCGGCATGCATTCGCCCGAGATCAGGTAGAAATGGCTGGCCTCGGGAAAGGCGTCATGAGCCGCGCGGGCAGCCTCGAGCGAGGCCGCGACCAGGCTCCAGTCCCCCCAGCCGCAGCGGATGCGCCGGCGCGTGAAGGCCACGTTGCGCAGCCCCTGCAACGCGGCCTGCAGCCGCGCGAAGGCCTCGGCGCCCGCGCGCGCGTCGAAATGGATCGCCAGGAAATCGCCGGCCTCGCCGAGTTGACGCGCCAGTGTCGCCACCCGGTCGGGATCCTTGTGAGTCAGCAGAAGATAGGCGATCCTGGCCAAAATCTCTCCTTTCCGGCGCTTTTCGCGCCTTGCGGACCGCCGGGGGACCCGCCGGACCGAACCCGCCGGCTGGCGGACCCTTCGGTAACGCGATCGGCGATTGTCTTTACAGCATTTCTTTGATTCTGTGTCAGCCGATGCCTGGGCGCAAGGCAGCACGCGGCCGGAAGGGGCTTGGGGGACACGCCGAATGGGATATCCGGGCATCTGGATGACGGAAAGCGAAAGCCTGATCTACAGGGTGGTGCCGAAATGCGCCTGCTCGACGATCGGGCAGATCCTGCATTACGCCGATCACGGCCGCTTCTTCGACGGCGACATCCACGATGCGGGCGATGGGCTGCACAAGTGGGGCCTCGACACCAGCCAGCCCGCGATCGAGCGCGTGGCCCGGGCGGGTTCCGCGGTCAGCTTCACCTGCGTGCGCAATCCCTATACGCGCATCCTGTCTTCGTTCTTCGACAAGATCTGCGGCATCCAGCGTAACGGGCGGCGCTATCGCGGAAACCTGGTGCCGCTGGTGATCCAGAAATACGGCATCGAGGTCGGCGATCCCGAAAACGGCTTCGAATTCGACCAGATCCGCAGCTTCCGCCGCTTCCTGCTGTTCGCGCGCGACACGATCCGCTGGCGCAAACCGATGGAACCCGACATCCACTGGTCGGCGATGTCGGGCCATATCGCGACCTATATCGCCAATGGCGGCCGCTATGACCGGATCTTCTTCACCGAGGATTTCAACCGCGGCATGCAGGGCGTGCTCGATCTCGTGGAAACGCGCCATCCGGTGGATCTCGGGGCGATTCCGCGGTTCAACGAAAGCGAGGGCCACGGCCCCCGGCGCGCCCATCCGGTCGAGGATTACTTCGACGACCTGTCGATGCATCTCGTCTACGAAATGTACAGCCGCGACTTCGAGCTGTTCCGCTACGACTTCGCGAACCCCGCCAACAAGATGCCGCGCGGCGAGGTCGACCTCGACGAGGTGCATGCCAAGCTGGGCGAGTAAAGGGCGCGACCAAAGGGGCGCGGGCGGGACCGTGCCCGCGCTCGCCCCGTGCCCCTGCGCCCGGGCTGACGGCGCTACTTGAAGGCGCAGCCGCCCTTGAGCCCGAACAGCTTGAAGAACATCGCGGCGGGGCAGAAGCCGGTCAGCGAGGACTGGACCAGATTCGCGCCGATGAAGGCCGTGAACCACATCCACAACGGCGAAACCCAGATCGTCAGCGCCAGGCTGAGAAGGATCATCACACCGGCAAACAGCAATACGGCTCGGTCTAGGGTCATGTCTGGCTCCATTCCATGCGTCGCGGTGATCGCGGCGCGACAGGGCAGAGATAACCGGACACATTAACACATTCAATAGCGGGAATATAATTTCCGCGCAGCCGCTCCCGCCCCGCGGGCAGGCTCAGAGACCGGCCTCCAGACGGTCGACCAGCGCGCCCAACATCGCGTCGCAGCGCGCGATCTGGTCGCGGGTGACGAATTCGTCGGGCTTGTGCCCCTGCGCCATGGAACCGGGGCCGCAGATGAGGGTCGGAATGTCCAGCCGCTGCGCGAAAAGACCGCCCTCGGTTCCGAAGGCGACCTTGATTGTGCCGTTTGCCCCGACCAGGTCCTTGACGAAGGCCACCACCCGCGCATCCGGCGCGGTTCCCAGACCGGGATAATCCCATAGCTTTTCCACCGTGATCGCCGCCTCGGCGAAGTCCGCGCGCAGGGGCGCCACGATCGCTTCGGCGGCGGCTGCGACCTCGGCCAGGATCGCGCCGGGATCATCCTCGGCAAGGCTTCGGATCTCGAAATCCAGCGTGCAGAGATTGGGTACGATATTGACCTGCACGCCGCCCGCCATCTTGCCGACGTGCAGCGTGGTATAGGGCACGTCGTAATCGCCGTCGCGCCGCCCGGTCTGGGCTATCCGGCGCTGGATCGCGCGCATCGCCCCCACCAGATCGGCCCCCATGTGGAGCGCATTGAGCGCAAGCGGAGCAAGCGCCGAATGCCCCTCGCGACCGCGGCAGGTGGCGCGCAGGGCCTGCTTGCCCTTGTGCCCGGTAGCCACCCGCATCTCCGTCGGCTCGCCCACGATACACATCGCCGGGCGGTGCGGCGACTGCGCCATCAACGCGATGAGCGAGCGCACGCCGAGGCAGCCGACCTCTTCGTCATGGCTGAAGGCGAGATGCAGCGGCGCGCGCAGCGGACGGCGCGCGGCGCCAAGCACGGCGGCGGTCGCACAGGCGACGAACCCCTTCATGTCGGCCGCGCCCCGCCCGTAATAGCGCCCGTCGACCTCGGTCATGCGGAAGGGCGGATGACGCCAGTCCTGCCCCTCGACCGGGACCACATCCGTATGGCCCGACAACATCACCCCCCCACCGCCGGCGGGTCCGATGGTGGCGTGGAGATTGGCCTTCTGCCCGCTGGCGTCGGGAACCAGCATAACCGTCGCACCGGCCGATTCGAGGAGCGTGCGCAGATAGTCCATCAGTGCGCGGTTGGGCCGGTCGCTGACCGTGTCGAAGGCGATCAGGCGTTCGAGAATGGCGCGGCTGTCCATGAGGCCCCCGTCGGTTTCGCCCTGACAGCAATGCCAAATCATGCAGCCGGACGAAAGCCCCGGCGTTGCGGCGCAAGAAAAGCCGACAAGCCCCTTGACCTTACAGTAACTGGAAGCCCTATTTGACCTGAACGGCCCTCCAGTGACCGGAAAGTTTGGCCGGGCCATCCGGGTCCGGAATACGACCGAAAGGAAGAAAAAGAATGAGTGACCGACACACGACGACGCTCGACGTCGAGGGCATGACCTGCGCCTCCTGCGCCGGGCGGGTCGAGCGCGCGGTGAAAGCCGTGCCCGGCATCACCACGGCCAATGTCAATCTCGCGATGAAGTCGCTACACGCCGAATTCGAGGGGCCGGCCGATCCGGCCGCCATTGCCGCCGCGATCGAGAAGGCGGGTTACGGCGTCAGCCATTCCGACACGCAACTGAAGGTCGAGGGGATGACCTGCGCCTCCTGCGTGGGGCGGATCGAACGCGCCCTTTCGGCCTATCCCGGCGTCACCGGCGCCGATGTCAACCTTGCCACCGGCTCGGCCGTCGTCCATCACCTCGCCGGCGCCGCGACGCCGTCGGAGCTGGCCGAGGTGGTGCGCCGCGCGGGCTACGAGGCGCAGCCGCTGACTCCGGACGCGCCACCCGTGGACATGAGCCGTCACGAAGCGGAGGCCCAGCGCCAGAAGCGCGCCTTCCTGATCGCTGCGACGCTGACGATCCCGGTCTTCGTGCTGGAAATGGCCGGGCATATCTTCCCCGGCGCCGATCGCTGGATTGCCTCGACCATCGGTACCGAAACCAGCTGGATCATCCAGTTCATCCTGACCACGATCGTGCTGTTCTGGCCGGGCCGGCAATTCTTCTCGCACGGGCTGCCGGCGCTGGCGCGCTTCGCGCCCGACATGAATTCTCTGGTGGCGCTGGGTGCCGGCGCGGCCTGGGTCTTCTCGACCATTGCCACCTTCGCGCCGGGGCTTTTGCCCCCCGACAGCGTCGCGGTCTATTTCGAGGCGGCCGCAGTGATCGTCTCGCTCATCCTGCTCGGCCGCACGCTCGAGGCGCGGGCCAAGGGGCGCGCGGGTGCGGCCATCGCCCATCTCGTGGGCTTGCAGCCCGATGTCGCGCATGTGGTGCGCAACGGACAGACCGTCGACCTGCCGCTTGCGGAGCTGCGCGTCGGTGACCTGGTCGAGGTCCGCCCGGGCGAACGCGTCGCAGCCGACGGCGAGGTCGTCGAGGGCAAGTCCTGGGTCGATTGCGCGATGCTGACCGGCGAGGCCATTCCGGTGGAGACAGGCGCGGGCGACGAAGTCGTCGGCGGTACGGTGAACGGTGCCGGCGCGCTGGTCGTGCGGGTGACGCGGACCGGCGAGGCGACCACGCTGTCGCGGATCATCCGCATGGTCGCCGATGCCCAGGGCAGCAAGCTGCCGATCCAGGCCATGGTCGACAAGGTGACGATGTATTTCGTCCCCGCGGTGATGACCATCGCCGCCGTCACGATCCTTGTCTGGCTGGTCTTCGGCCCCTCGCCCGTCATCGGCAACGCGCTGGTCGCGGGGGTTTCGGTGCTGATCATCGCCTGCCCCTGCGCCATGGGTCTGGCCACGCCGACCTCGATCATGGTGGGCACCGGACGGGGTGCCGAACTGGGGCTTCTGTTCCGCAAGGGCGAGGCGCTCCAGCGTCTCGAAGGCGTGAAGGTCGTGGCCTTCGACAAGACCGGCACGCTGACCGAAGGCGCGCCGCGCCTGACCGAGCTGGAGCTTGCCCGTGAAGGCGACGCCAACGCGATTCTGGCCAGCATCGCCGCGGTCGAGGCCAAGTCCGAACACCCGATCGCCCGTGCCATCATGGCCGAGGCGGAGGCGCGCGGCCTGACCGTTCCGGCGGCCGAGGACTTCACCGTCAGCCCCGGCTTCGGTGTCACCGCCCGCGTCGACGGCCATGACATCACCGTCGGCGCCGACCGGATGATGGCCCGCGACGGCATCGACATCGGCCCGCTGGCCGAAACCGGCGCCCGCCTCGGGGACGAGGGCAAGACGCCGCTCTATGCCGCGATCGACGGGCGCATCGCTGCGGTGATCGCGGTCAACGACCCGATCAAGCCGACGACGCGAGACACCATCGCGGCGCTGCACAAGCTGGGGGTGAAGACCGCCATGATCACCGGCGACAACCGCCGCACGGCCGAGAACATCGCCCGCCAGATCGGCATCGACCATGTCGTGGCGGAGGTGCTGCCCGAGGGCAAGGTCGAGGCGCTCGAGGCGCTGAAGGCCGAGCATGGCAACATCGCCTTCGTGGGTGACGGGATCAACGACGCGCCGGCGCTGGCCGCCGCCGATACCGGCATTGCCATCGGCACCGGCACCGACGTGGCGATCGAAACCGCCGATCTGGTGCTTAGCGCGGGCGACCCCGCCTCGGTCGCCACCGCTGTACGCCTGAGCCGCACGGTGATGCGCAACATCCGCCAGAACCTTGGCTGGGCCTTCGGCTACAACGTCGCGCTGATCCCGGTCGCGGCCGGCGTGCTCTACCCGATCAACGGGATGATGCTGTCGCCGGCGCTGGCGGCAGGCGCCATGGCGCTTTCGTCGGTACTGGTGGTGACCAACGCGCTGCGTCTGCGCCGCTTCGGCCGGGAGTTGCGCGCATGAACATCGCCGAGGTTTCCACCCGCGCCGGCCTGCCGTCGAAGACCATCCGCTACTACGAGGAGATCGGCCTGGTCCGGCCCAAGCGCCGCGCCAACGGCTACCGCGCCTTCGCCGAGACCGACATCCACAAGCTGGCCTTCATCGGGCGCGCACGCTCCCTCGGCTTTTCGATCGACGATTGCCGCAAGCTTCTCGCACTCTACGAGGATCGCGAACGGGCCAGCGCCGACGTGAAGCGGCTTGCCCAGAGCCATCTGGCCGAGATCGAAGGCAAGATCGCCGAATTGCTGGCGATGCGCGCGGCCCTGTCGGACCTGATGGCCCATTGCGCGGGGGACGAGCGGCCGGATTGTCCGATCCTGACCGATCTCGCCGGCGAGGAATCGGGCGAGGATTGACCATAGCCGCCATCGAGGCCAAGGGCGGCGCATGCGAAGGCACGCGCCGCCCTTTTCATGTCGCGGCCGATCTCGCGTCGCCGCCCCCCCCGGCGGGGTTCGGGCGCCGCCGTTCACTCCTGCGCGCGCAGCACCCGGGCCGGCCGGGCACGTAGCGGGCGCAAGGCAAAGAGCAGCCCCGAGCCGACCACCGCCGCAATCCCGAGGATCACGATCACCAAAGCCGACAGCGGCTGAAATCGATAGGGAAGATGCATCACCTGCGTCATCACCGCCCAGCCCGCCAATCCGCCCGCCACGATCGCCATCGCCCCCGCAGCCGCCCCGAGGATGAGCGATCGCAGCGCCATGCTCGACAGGATCCGCCCGTGGCTCGCTCCCAGCGTCTTGAGAACCGCTGCCTCGTAGACGCGCATCCGAACGGCCGCCGCGGCGGCGCCGATCAGAACCACGATGCCCACGATCACGGTGGCCCCCGCCGCCCCCGCCACGGCCGAGGCAATGGCCGAAAGCGCCTGTGTCACCTGGTCGATGGCATCACGCACCCGGATCGCCGTGATGTTGGGATAGGCCCGCGCGATGTCGCGCAGCAGCGCGGCCTCGGATTCGGGGCTGGCATAGACCGTGGCGATATCGCTGTGCGGCGCGCCGGCCAGCGCGGCGGGGTCCATGATGACGACGAAGCCCATCGCGGCATTGCGGAAATTCACATCGCGGAACGAGGTGACGGTGGCCTTGATGTCGCGGCCGAGGATGTTGACCGTCATCGTGTCGCCCAGCTTCAGGCCGATCTCGGCCGCTTCCTTGGCGGCAAAGCTGATCTGCGGCGGACCGTTGTAATTGGCCGGCCACCATTTGCCCGCGGTGATGCGTGTATGCGCGGGCGGCGTGTCGGACATGCTGATGCCCCGGTCGCCCCGCACCACCCAGTGATCACCCGCCACCGCACGGGCAGGCCTGCCGTTGATGCGCGTGATGACCCCGCGCAGCATCGGTGCGGTATCCACCCGGCTCACGCCCGGATCGCTCTCGACCCGGTCGAGAAACCCGTGCAGTTCACCGGGCTGGATGTCGATGAAGAAGAAGGACGGCGCACGCTGCGGCAGGTCCTGCGCGATCGCGGCGCGCAGATTGCCGTCGACCTGACCCACAGCCGCCATCACCGAAAGCCCGAGCCCCAGCGACAGCATCACCATCGCCGCCTCTTCGCGCCGTCCGCCGATGGCGCCGAGCGCAAGCCGCAGCGCGCTGTGCCCGCGCATGGCGCGCGAACGGGCAAGCCTGCGCGCCACCCGGCGCAGCCCCCAGGACGCGATCAGCAGCAGCCCCAGCGCCACGGCGATCCCCGCCAGCGCAACGAGGCTGAGCCCGGGCAGCCCCGAACGCCACACGACCGCGCCTACCAACGTGGCCAGAACCGCCAGTTCGGCCGCCAGGTAGCGCCCGCGTGGCAGCCCCGCACGCAATGATCCCGCCCCGCCCTCGGCACGGTAGAGCGCGGCCGGCTGCACCCTCTCGGCCCGCGCGAGCGGCCATAGAGTGAAAAGGAGCGCCGCCAGGATCCCGTAGACCGCGGCGGTGACAAGCGGCGCGGCATAGATCGCGAAATCGGCCGGGAACGGCAGCAGCGCACCAAGCAGCGGCGCCAGCACCAGGACGCCCCCCGCGCCCATCACCAGCCCCAGCGCAATGCCGACCAGCGCGAGCGCCCCAATCTGGAACAGGTATACGAGGAATATCGTATCCCCCGATGCACCCAGCGATTTCAGGGTGGCGATGGTGGCGATCTTGGCCTCGAGATAGGCGCGCACCGCCGAAGAGACGCCGACACCTCCGACCGCAAGCCCCGCCAGCCCGACAAGGACGAGAAAGCTGCCCATCCGGTCGACGAAACGCGCCACGCCCGGCGCCGCGTTGCGCCGATCCGTCCAGCGCATCCCGGCATTGCGGAACTTCGCCTCGGCCAGTGCCTGCAACCGCGCCAGATCCGCACCCGGCGCCAGCAGCAGCCTGTACTTGCTGTCGAACAGCGTCCCCGGCGCGAGCAGGCCCGATTTCGCCAGCGCCCCGGTGGCCACGATCGTGCGCGGCCCCAGCTGGAACCCGGCCGAGGCGGCGTCAGGCTCCCGCGTGAGCAGGGCGGAGAGCCGGAACTCCTGCCGGCCCAGCCGGAACAGACCGCCCGGCCTCAGCCCCAGCCGCGCGGCCAGGACCGGGTCCATCACCGCGCCGGGCACGCCGTCGCGCACCGCCAGCGCCTGCGCCACCGGCATCGCGGGCGACAATCCGACCGCACCGGTCAGCGGGTAGTTGGCATCCACGCCCTTGACGTCGCTCAGTGCGCTCTGGCTGCTGTCGCCGCGCCCGGTGACGACCATGGACCGAAAGGTCACGATGGCCGACACCTTGCGCGCATGCGCATGCATGAAGGCCAGCTCTTCCGGCTTGGCGTAACGATAGGTAAAGCCCATCTGCGCATCGCCGCCAAGGATCACGCGCCCCTGCCCCGCAAGCCCCTGGGCGATTCCCGACCGGATCAGCCCGATCGCCGCGATCGCGGCGACGCCCAGCGCCAGGCAGGCCACCAGCACCCGAAATCCCGCGATGCCACCGCGCAGCTCCCGCCGCGCGATGCGCCAGGCCAGGGCCGGATTCATTCCGCCGCCCTTTGTACCGCGTCCTCGACGATGCGACCATCGGCGAGCCGCACGATCCGATCGCATCGCGCGGCCAGCTCGGGGGCATGCGTAACCAGGACGAGCGTCGACCCATGCCGGTCCCGCAGGCCGAAGAGAAGCTCCATGATCGCTTCGCCGTTGGCGCTGTCGAGATTGCCGGTAGGTTCGTCGGCAAGCAGAATGTGCGGCCGCGGCGCCGCCGCGCGCGCCAGCGCCACGCGCTGCTGCTCGCCACCCGAGAGCTGACCGGGATAATGGCCCAGCCGGGCGCCGAGGCCGACGGCGCGCAATTCGTCCTCGGCGCGCTCGAAGGCGTCGTCGCGGTCGGCAAGTTCCAGCGGAAGGGCCACGTTTTCCAGCGCAGTCATCGTCGGAATCAGGTGGAAGGACTGGAAGACGATCCCCATATTGCGACGACGGAAGGCGGCCAGGGCATCCTCGTCCATCGCGGACAGATCATGTTCAAGCGCCGAGACCTGGCCCGCACTTGCGCGTTCGAGCCCGGCCATCAGCATCAGGAGCGACGATTTGCCAGATCCCGACGGACCGATGAGCCCCACCGTATCGCCCCGCCCGACGGCGAGCGTTATTCCGTGCAGGATATCCACCGCGCCGGCATTGCCGGTAAGCGAAAGGCGGACATCCCGAAGGTCGAGGATCTTGTCGGTCACGATACGATACCTTGGGCTGGGGCGGCCCCAAGGATATGGGGCGAGAGGGCATGCGAACAACCACGCTTTCGTGAGGATTTCGGCCCTTCTGTTCGCGCTCGTGCTGGCGGCCGCCCTGGGCGGCGCGGGGCCGGCCTCGGCGCGGCCGCTCAAGCTGATCATGTTCGGCGACAGTCTGACCCAGGGTTACGGACTGGCGCAGGGCGACGGGCTGGTGCCTCAGCTCCAGGCCTGGTTGCGCGGACGCGGCCATGACGTGACGCTGATCAATGCCGGGGTCTCGGGCGACACTACTGCCGGGGGACGGTCGCGCATCGGCTGGACCCTGGCCGGCGGCGGCGACGCGATCGTGGTGGAATTGGGCGGCAACGACCTGCTGCGCGGTCTGCCCCCGAAGCTGACACGCACGAATCTGGACGCGATCCTGTCCGCGATCCGCGCCAAGGGGCTGCCCACGCTGTTGGTCGGTCTTCCGGCGCCACCCAATTTCGGCGCCGATTACGCGCGCGCCTTCGATGCGATCTTTCCCGATCTCGCGCAGCGCTACGACACACTGCTGATGCCGGATTACTTCGCACCGCTGCGCAAGGGCCTGTCGCGGCAGGCGGCGCTCGAGCGTTACATGCAGCCCGATGGAATCCATCCCGACGCCGCGGGCGTGCGCCGCATCGTGCCCGCGCTTGGCGCGCGGGTCGAGCAGTTGCTCGACCGGGTGAAGGCGGTGAAGTAGCCGCTCCTCCCCGCGTCGCGCGCGCCGGCATCTCCGCGTCCCCTCCGCATCCCCGCGCGGGGATGCGCAGGCTTCATCTCCATCTCCCTCCGCGCGGGCGCGCTGGCGTTGGCGGTACTGGCCGTGGCGTGTTGGCCGTGGCGTGTTGGCCCTTGAATGCCACAGGCCGCGGTGGAACTGTGCGCGCAGGCAAGATGGGAGGCAGCCATGGACATCCTCGATCAGCTGCGCGCGGAACTGGGCGACGCCCAGGTGCTGACCGGCGCCGATACCGCCCCCAAGGCGCATGACCCGACCGGTCGCTACCGCTGGCAGCCAAGCGCCGTCGTGCGCCCCGGTTCGACCGCGGAAGTGTCGCGCGTGCTTGCGCTGGCCAACGAGGCGGGCATGGCCGTGGTACCGGTCTCG
>JASBUM010000635.1 GCA_030147905.1 Acidimangrovimonas sp. | reverse complement strand
CACCGTGCCGAGGCCCGGGGCCTCGACGAGGATCAGGCCGCCAAGGGGATATCCCAATTCGCCCAGTCGCCGCTTGCGGTCGCCGTCGTCGCCGCGCCGGTACCGTCCGACAAGGCGCCGCCCGTCGAGCAGACCCTGTCGGCCGGCGCCGCCTGCCTGAGCCTGCTGAACGCCGCGCTGGCGGCCGGCTGGGGGGCGAACTGGCTGACCGGCTGGCCGGCCCATGACCGCACGTTAATGCGCGACGGGCTGGGACTGGAAGATCACGAATTCATCGCGGGCTTCGTCCATATCGGCACGGCCCGCGCGGCGCCGCCCGAACGCCCGCGCCCCGACCTCGACCGGATCATCCGCTGGGTCGAGGCATGATCCTGATCGATTTCCTGCGCGCGCTGGGCCAGATCGGCGACCCGCGATTCCGCGCGGTGCTGCTGCGCGGCGTGGGTCTTGCGATCCTGCTGCTTGCGGGGGTCACCGCGGCGGCGCTGCTGCTGATCGGCACGCTCAGCCCGGACCGCGTGACTCTCCCCTGGATCGGGCCGGTGGGGGGGCTCGAATGGTTGTTCGGCGGCGCCTTTCTGCTGGCGATGATCGTGCTGTCCGTGTTTCTGATGGTGCCGGTCGCGGTGCTGTTCACCAGCCTCTATCTGGAACGCGTGGCCGAAGCGGTTGAGGCGCGCCATTACCCCGGCCTGCCAGCCGCGCGACGGCAGGGCTGGGGCGAGATCGCGGCGGATACGGCCGTCTTCTTTGTCATCCTCGCCCTGGTCAACATTGCCGCGCTCGCTGTCTATCTCTTCGCCGGACCGCTGGTGCCGGTGCTGTTCTGGGTGCTCAACGGCTATCTGCTGGGGCGCGAACTGTTTCAACTGGTGGCGCTGCGCCGGCTCGACCGCGAGGCCGCGGGACGGCTGCGCCGCCGCCACGGCGGGCAGATCTGGATGGCGGGCATATTGATGGCGGCGCCGCTATCGGTGCCGCTGGTCAATCTGGTGGTGCCGATCCTCGGCGTGGCCACCTTCACCCATGTCTTCCACCGTCTGTCAGGGGCGGCACCGTCGGCACATCCCCCAGGCCGGGTGGCCGGATCAGGTTGAAATCGACCATCGCGTAGATCACCGCGAAGAGCGCCAGCGCCGCCACGGTGGTGAACAGCAACCGGCGACGCATGCTGAAACGCGCCGGCGCCGAAGCGGGCGTGCCGGCCACCACGTCACCCTTCTCGCCCTGGGTCTGGAAGGGGAGCGCCAGCGCCACCAGCAGCACGACGAACCAGATCATCGCGAAGAGCAACACCGCATCGGCCCAGGACATCAGGCCTGCTCCAGTTCGATCAGGCAGCCGTTGAAGTCCTTGGGATGCAGGAAAAGCACCGGCTTGCCATGGGCACCGATACGCGGGGTTCCATCGCCCAGCACCCGCGCGCCCGACGCCACGAGCCGGTCGCGCGCGGCCCCGATATCGGCCACCTCGTAGCACAGATGATGAATGCCGCCGGCCGGGTTCTTCTGCAGAAATCCGGCGATCGGCGATTCCGCTCCCAAGGGATGGAGCAATTCGATCTTGGTGTTGGGCAGGGTGATGAAGATCACCCGCACGCCGTGCTCGGGTTCGTCCTGCGCCGGTCCGACCGCGGCGCCCAGCGCATCGCGGTACTGGGCCGCGGCGGCCTCGAGGTCCGGCACCGCGATGGCGACGTGGTTCAACCGTCCGATCATCGGCTGGGCTCCCTTCCTGTTCGTCTCGCGCGACGGTCGCGCTCCAATTCTATGGGGGGAAGGACTTCCGGTGGCAAGCGCGCACCGCAGGCGCCGCGACCTTCCGGCAGGCGTTCACCCTTCGTTAGCCAAATCATCGCTTGATGAAGATCTGCCAGAATCGGAGAAAGCCCATGTCCAGTTCCCGTCTGCCGCCCAGGTCCCGCCTGCCGCCCAGTTCCCACCTGCCGCCCGGCGCCGGCGCCGCCGGTCCCACCGGGATCGTGCGCGCCCAGCCCAAGACGCGCGCCAATCTCCGGCTCCTGCCGGACCCGCGACCGGAGGCCGCCGCAACCCCCGCC
>JASBUM010000624.1 GCA_030147905.1 Acidimangrovimonas sp. | reverse complement strand
GATCTTTGCCGGCAGGGGGCGCGGGCGTCCGCCGATGTCGAGACAGGCCAGCGTGACGCGCGCGTCAAATAGACGCAAGGCGCCGCGCAGCACGCGTTGTTGCAGCATTATGCGCGCGCCGGTTGCATTTATGGGATTTGTCTCAACCAACAGAGCGTCGTCGAAATATGCCGGCCGCAGGTAATCGGCCTCGAGGTGGCGCACGGCGAAGACAAGTCCGGCATCCGCCCGCAAGGCGCGCTGGTCGATCCCGATCCCGCGCACCCATTCGCTGCGCGCCCGTTCGATGAATTTCAGGTAGTTGGCGTAATAGACGATGCCGGCAAGGTCGGTGTCCTCGTAGTAGACGCGCAGGGCGAAGCGATGGACGAAGCGACGCGTATCGGGCGCGGCGTCGGCGTCTGTGCCCGGTGCGCCCGATGTCCGGCTGCCGGTGCCGCGCCCTCCGGGGGCCGCTTGTGCGCGCTGCTGTCGGCCGCTCCCGGCTGTGGCCGGCCGGCGGACTTCGTCGCGTCGATCCGCGCCCTTGCCGCCCGCCCCACCGTTGCGAGTTCCGGCGTTGCCGGTCGTGCCTCCGCCCGTGGTGCCTCCGCCCGTCGCGGCAAGGCCGGCCACCCCGTCCTTCGCGGCCGCCAGGGCCGGAGAGGCCGGAGGGGGGGCGGACGGGGTCCTGGAGGTCACAGCCCGGCGGCCTCGTCGAGGCCGAACATGAGATTGAGGTTCTGGACCGCCGCGCCCGAGGCCCCCTTGCCCAGATTGTCCAGCACCGCCACCGCGACCGCGCCGCCGGTCGCGGGGTTGCCGTGAACCGACAATTCCATCCGGTTGGTGCCGTTCAGGCGCTGTGGCATCACGCGCGGCTCGTTTTTCGCGGCGGGCACGAGAGTGACGAATTGTGCGCCCTCATAGGCCGTGGCGAACGCCTCCCGGGCATGTGCGATGCCGGCAGCGTCAAGGCGCAGATGCACCGCCACCGCCATGCCCTGCGCATATTGACCGACCGACGGGACGAAGACCGGCGCCGCCTTCAGTCCGCCGTGCAGGGAGATCTCGGACAGGTGCTTGTGACCCTGGGCCGCAGCATAGAGAAACGAACCCTGCAGGGCGCCGCTCTCGAATTCCGCGATCATCGACTTGCCGCCACCGGAATAGCCCGAAACGCCCGATATCGCGGGCGGCGTGGCGGGGTCGATCAGGCCCGCCTCGACCAGCGGCCGGATCAGTGCGATCGCGCCCGTCGACCAGCAGCCGGGATTCGAGACATGGTGCGCGCCGGCGATCCTGTCGCGCTGGCCGCGCGCCATCTCGGGGAAACCATAGATCCATGCCGGATCGACCCGGTGCGCCGTGGATGCGTCGATGATCCGGGTCTTCAGATCCTTCGCCTGCGTCACGATCTCGCGCGCGGCCACGTCGGGCAGGCACAGGATCGCGGCATCCGCGGCGGCATAGGCATCGAGCCGGGCGGCGGGGTCCTTGCGCCGCGCGGGGTCGAGACCGATCAGTTCGACGTCGTCGCGCGGGGCGAGGCGTTCGCGGATCTGAAGCCCGGTCGTGCCTGCCTCGCCATCGATGAATACCTTGATGCGCATTGTCCGTCCCGTTCCGCATGCCGCATGCCCCGCCTGGGGCGGGATCGCCAAGATGAACCTCTTCGCCCGCGGCTTCAAGCCCCGGCGCCGCCTGCGGATCGCTGCGCCGGTCCCGCCTGCGGGCCTGATGCGCGCAGGGCAGCACCGCGCCGGCCGGGGCCGGTTGCGCGATCAGTCGCCGTCCCGCCTGGCGTCCCGGCCGCCGTGCCATTCGTCGTCCCGGCTGGCGCCGTGATCGCCATGCGGGCCGCCCTAGCGGCCGGTATCCGCGTCGCGGGCGGTCAGGCGGATCTGCGCCGGCGCCATGCGTGCCATCCGCGCGGCCAGCCGGTAGGCATGCGCCGGTTCGGCGGTTGCGGCGGGAAGGACCGGGTCATAGGCCGCGCGGATCAGGTTCGCGATTCCGGGGTGCAACATCTGCCGTCCGTCCTGCGCACGGGCCAGCAGCGGCTGCGTCTCGAAGGCGCCCGGCGCCCATCGCAACATGGCCTGCGCCGCCTGGACGAGGCCAAGCTCCGCGGCCGGCATCGCCGCCTGCGCGCCCTGCATGCGCAGGAAGACGAAGGCCGCGCGGATCCTGCCCCCGGCGTCGAAGCGGAACAAACGGTATTGTCCGGCATCCGCCGCCGTCAGGCGCGCGGGAAGCGTGGCGTGGTCGGGCAGGATGTGGCGCAGTTCCTCTGCACCGGCTATCTCGTCCCATGAGCGCAGGAAGAAGATCATCAGGTTCGCGCCGAGTTCGGGGTCGGTCTCGGCCATCGTGTGGCCGGCGGCGGTGACGACGGCCACGATCGCGGCCTTTATGACCGCCTGGCTGCGATCGTCGGTGCCGAAGACGACCGGG
>JASBUM010000596.1 GCA_030147905.1 Acidimangrovimonas sp. | reverse complement strand
CTTGCACATCGAATTGCAAGTGATCTGGCAGAAGGGTTGATTGTCTTCGCCCCGCGGGGCTAGGCTCCGCTCGCGCCAGCGGAGCAGAACATGAAAGACGTCAAGAACCAGCCCAAGGATGCCTATGCGCTGATCCTCGCGGCCATCGACAGCGGCAGCTATCGTCCCGGCGACCGGCTGGTGGAATCCGAACTCGCCGAACGGTTCGGCGTCTCGCGAACGCCGGTGCGCGAGGCGCTGCAAAGGCTGGAAACCCAGTCCATGCTATCGCGCGACGGTCGCAGCCTGATCGTGGCCTCGCTCGATCACAACCAGCTCGCCGAACTCTATGTCGTGCGCGCCGAGCTGGAGGGGCTGGCCGCGCGCCTCGCCGCGCAGCACGCGACCGACGAGGAGATCCATGTGCTTCAGGAAATGGCGCGCGAGGATCGCGCCCTTCTGGGCGATCCGAAGGCGTTGAGCCGGGCCAACCGGCGATTCCACAAGCAGCTGCACCTGGCTTCGCACAATCGCTACCTCGTGCAGCAGCTTGATCTCGTGCATCGCTCGATGGCATTGCTCGCGACAACCTCCTTCGCAGCACTCGGGCGTGACGAGATCGCCCTTGGCGAGCATGACCGGATCGTGGCCGCCATCGCGCAGCGCGACCCGGACGCGGCTTCGCATGCGCTCAAGCAGCATATTTCCCAGGCTTTCGAGACCCGCCTGAAAATCGACGCAGGCGAGGTTCAGATACGCTGATCCCGTCGGCACGCGTTGCGAGGGGTTGCGCGGGACGGAGCCGGCGGCGGCGATCGCGGATCAGGCCGTGGGGGGTCTTGCTCCAGGCGAAGGGGCGCGCGATCATCTCGTAGGCGGCCTTGTAGGCCGCGATCGTCGCCAGGGGAAAATAGGCGCCCTGCATCAGGATCCACGGGGCAAGGCGGTCGTGACCGGCGCGTCGCGCCGCAATGAGAGCGGTCGCGAGGCTGATCGCTTCGGCGCCGAGGAAAAGCCCGAGGATCCCCGTCCGGACCGGCGCGGGGAAGACCGCGAAGGGATGCCACAGCCCCAGAAGCGCAAGCCAGAATCCCCACAGCAGCGGCGCGAGAAGAACCTGCGACAACGAGCCCAGAAAAAGGATCTGCACCGCCGTGAACCGCCAGCCGCCGAGGTCGCGCCAAAGCCGGGCCGGATTTCTCATGTGCACCGCCCAGGTCATCATGTAGCCCTTGATCCAGCGTGAGCGCTGGTTGACCCAGAGGCGCGGGCGGCAATTGGCCTCTTCATGCGTCACGCTTTGCAGCAACTCGCAGCGATAGCCGTGGCGCGCCAGCCGGATGCCGAGATCCGCGTCCTCGGTGACGTTATGCGCGTCCCAGCCGCCCAGTGCTTCGAGCGCCGCGCGGCGGAAGAAAAGCGTGGTCCCGCCCAGCGGGATCGGCGCGCCGAGACGCACCAGCCCCGGAAGGATCACCCGAAACCAGGTGGCATATTCGAGCGTGAAGCAGCGCGCCATCCAGTTGGCGCCCGTATTGTAGAAGTCGAGCGCGCCCTGAACGCAGGCGAGCTTGGCGGGGCTTGCGTCGAAATGGGCGGCGACCCGGTGCAGTTGGTCGGCGGCGGGGGCATCCTCGGCGTCATAGACGCCGACGATCTCGCCCGTGCAGCATGCCAGCAGGTAATTCAGTGCGCGGGGCTTGGTCCGGATCGTGCCACGCGGAACCGGCACCACGCGTACCCATGGCGGCAGCACCAGATCGCGCAGGGCAGCGCGGGTCAATGGATCGTCCTGCTCCACCGCGAGAAAGATCTCGAGCCGTTCGCGCGGGTAGTCGAGCGCCCGAAGCCGTCGGATCAGCCGGTCGGCGATATGCAGTTCGCAATAGAGCGGAACGATCAACGAGATGCGGGGCAGATCGCGGAGGCACCGGGTCTCCGGCCCGTCTGCGGTTGCGGCCACCGCCTTCGGGATGCCATCACCGCCGCCGCGCTGTGCGGAGGCTGGCCGGGACTGTCGCGCGGCCGTGGGTGTCGCCGCATCGCGGCAGGCGCCGATACAGGCAGCGGCCTTCAGTCCGCTCGTCAGCGCCAGTGTGAGGACCGCCCAGCCCGCGGCCAGCGTGAAAACGGCCTGCGGCAGGGCCACGGCCGCCGCAACGAAGGCGCAAATCAGGCCGACAGCCCAACGGCGCACCGCCGGCCGCCCCAGGTTGCGGCAGCTTTCATCGGCCGGCACCCGGGTTTCGGCCCGTGCGACCAGCGCGCCGCCTGCGAGCCGCAGCACCGCCCGCCGTAATCCGTCTTCCTCGGCAAGCGCCATCGAGACGGGGCCGAAGCGGGCACGCAGCCAGTTGTGATGACGGGCAAAGTCTTGCGGCCGGGCCGTCACCACGACGACGGCGCCGCCTGCGCGGCGCCAGGGAAGGATTCCCAGTTTCAGGCAACGTGTGGCCCCGACACGAGCGATGAGCCGCGGATCGGGCGGGTCTGCCTCGAGGTCCACTGCGCGGGTATGCCACAGTTCGGCATCCACCGCGACGAGATCGGCCGCTGACACGAGCCCGCGGGCAAGCAATATCCGGCGCAGGGGAAGGCCCGCGGTGCGGCTTCGGGCCATCGCCGGCAACAGGGCGTCCGCACCGACCAGGCCGCGGGCAAGCAGCGCCGCGGCCAGCGGCACCTCGCGTCCGCCGCGCGGCTCCGGATGCCGCGGCACGGGCATTGAAGCCCGCGGTCCCGTTTTGGCGGCGACGCCCGTGGCGCCGGGGTCCTCCGGGCGTCCGGGTGCGATCAGCCGGACGGGGCCCTGCGATGCCGGCAGGGCCGGCGCGGCCCTGTCAAGGGCGCGCGCGGGATCGTCATGCCGTAGCGGTTGCATCGACTTCCCCCATCGCAGCCAGACGCCAGCCTGGCCCGATCAGGGTTAACGCCCGGTTAAATCCGGGGCGAAGGCCGCATCTCGCGCGGGAATTCGCCAGGGGTGAGCCGGTCCGTCAGGCTGCGCGCCGTTCCTGCATGGCACGCGCGAAACGTTCGAACAGGTAGTAGCTGTCCTGCGGGCCGGGGCTGGCCTCGGGGTGATACTGGACCGAAAACACCGGCCGGTCGCGCAGCCTTATGCCGCAGTTCGAGCCGTCGAACAGGCTGACATGGGTTTCGACCACGTCTTTCGGCAGGCTTTGGCTGTCCACGGTGAAACCATGGTTCATCGAGGTGATCTCGACCTTGCCGGTTTCGAGATCCTTGACCGGGTGGTTGGCGCCATGGTGGCCGTGGTTCATCTTCACGGTCCGCGCGCCGAGCGCCAGGGCCAGCATCTGATGGCCCAGGCAGATCCCGAAGATCGGCAACCCGGTTCGCAGCACGCCCTCGATCATCGGGACGGCATAGCGGCCGGTCGCCGCGGGATCGCCGGGGCCGTTGGACAGGAACACCCCGTCGGGTTCGAGCGCGAGAACCTCCTCGGCGCTGGCGCTGGCCGGGAGCACGGTGATATCGCAACCGGCCGATGCGAGCGAGCGCAGGATATTACGCTTGGCCCCGTAGTCGAGGGCGACGACGCGCAGCCCCTTGCCTTCGCGCCGTCCGTAGCCTTCGGGCCATTGCCAGCGTGTCTCGTCCCAGCGATAGCTCTGGCGACAGGAGACCTCGGCCGCGAGATCCAGTCCCACAAGGCCTGACCAGCCGCGCGCGCGGGCCATCAGTTCCTCGATGTCGAACCGGCCCTCCGGATCATGGGCCAGCGCCACATGCGGTGCCCCCTGCTGGCGGATCGCGCGGGTCAGGCGGCGGGTGTCGATGCCGCCGATACCGATCCGGCCCTTGCGCGCCAGCCAGGTCGACAGCCGGTCGCGCGCGCGCCAGTTCGATGGCTCGGTCGGGTCCCATTTCACCACCATGCCGGCTGCGACCGGCTCGGCCGTCTCGTCGTCCTCGTCATTGACGCCGGTATTGCCGATATGCGGAAAGGTGAAGGTGACCACCTGACCTGCATATGAGGGATCGGTCATGATCTCCTGATAGCCGGTCATCGCGGTGTTGAAGCACAGTTCCGCCACCGTCTCGCCGGTCGCGCCGAAGCCGTGACCGTAGAAGATAGTCCCATCGGCAAGGGCCAGGCAGGCGGTGGGACGGCGCAGCGATTCTCTGCCGGCGGCGGGCATGGGCGACTCCGATGGCTGAATTGGCGGGAAACTAAGAGGTTCCGCACGGGGGGTCAAGGGGCCCCTGAAATTTGATTATCGTTTTAAATCAATGTCTTGCTATAAATGCGCGCCATTGCCAGCAGCGGGCGCTTTGGCTATGTTGGGCGCTTGGGAAAGTGCTGAGCCGCCTTGGCGGCCGGGAAAGGTTCGTATGACTTTGCGCGATCGTATCGCCGCGTCGCTGAAAGAGGCGATGAAGGCCAAGGAGGCCAATCGCCTGTCAACCCTGCGCCTTATCAACGCCGCGATCAAGGACAAGGATATCGCGCGGCGCGGCTCGGATGCGGATGCGCCCGTCAGCGACGCCGAGATCACCGAGATTCTGGGCCGGATGGTCAAGCAGCGCCAGGAAAGCATCCGCGCCTACGAGGAGGGCGGGCGGCTTGAACTCGCCGAGAAGGAGCGCGCCGAGATCGCGGTGATCGAGGACTATCTGCCGCGCCAGCTCGACGAGGCGGAGGTGGATGCCGCCATCGACGACGCGATCGCCAGGTGCGGCGCGACCTCGATCCGCGACATGGGCCGGGTCATGGCCGAGTTGAAGACGCGCCACGCGGGACGGATGGACTTCGGCAA
>JASBUM010000589.1 GCA_030147905.1 Acidimangrovimonas sp. | reverse complement strand
GTGGCGCTTGCCCGGCGGCTGGGGCGCAGTTTGCACGACGTGCGCCTGCCTGCGGTGGATTATCCGATTGCCAACGGGGTGCGGCGCGCGGGCCGGCGCTGTCTGGCGGTGGGGACCGATTGTTCGGTCGGAAAGATGTATACCGCACTGGCGATGGAGGCCGAGATGCGGCGGCGCGGGATGAAGGCAAGCTTTCGCGCCACCGGGCAGACGGGGATCCTGATCACCGGCGACGGCGTGCCGCTCGATGCCGTGGTGGCCGATTTCATGGCCGGGGCGGTGGAATATCTGACGCCCGACAACGAGGCTGATCACTGGGACCTGATCGAGGGCCAGGGCAGCCTGTTCCATATCTCCTATTCGGGCGTGACGATGGCGTTGATCCACGGCGGCCAGCCCGATGCGCTGATCCTGTGTCACGAGCCGACGCGACCGCATATGCGCGGCCTGCCGGGCCATACGCTGCCCTCGCTCGAGGCGCTGCGCGATCTCTCGTTGCAGCTTGCCCGGGTGGCCAACCCCGATTGCCGTGTGGTCGGCATATCGGTCAACACCCAGCATCTGGACGAGGCGGAGGCCCGCGCGCATCTGGCCGAGACCGAGGCGCGGATGGGGCTGCCGGCGGTCGATCCGTTCCGTCACGGCGCGGGGCGGCTGGTCGATGCGCTCGCCGCGCTCTAGCTGAAGAATGGAAGGCTGGGGGACGGGTGGGGTTGACCGCCGCCGCGGCCCGGTCAAGCCTTGGCCCGGTCAGCCCGCAGGGAGAAACGAGACCATGCTTACCGTCACCGCCGAGACCTTCCGGCTTTCGCAGCCCTTCACCATCTCGCGCGGAAGCCGGAGCGAGGCGCGGGTGCTCACGGTGCGGATCGCGCGCGCCGGCGTCACCGGTCGGGGCGAATGCGTGACCTATGCGCGCTACGGCGAATCGCTCGACAGCGTCGCACGACAGATCGAATCGCTGCCCCCCGATGTCACGCGCGATGCCCTCCAGCGGCTGTTGCCGGCGGGTGCGGCGCGCAACGCGGTAGACTGCGCGCTTTGGGACTGGGAAGCCAAGCGCGCCGGCCGTCGGGTCTGGCAGGTGGCCGGATTGCCGGCGCCGGCGCCGGCCGTCACGGCCTATACGCTCTCGCTCGACGATCCCGACCGGATGCGGGCCGAGGCCGCCCGAAACGCGCATCGTCCGCTCCTCAAGATCAAGCTTGGCACCGCCGACGACATGCATCGTCTGTCCGCGGTGCGCGCCGGCGCGCCGAACGCACGGATCATCGTCGACGCGAACGAGGGCTGGACCACCGAGATCTACGCCGATCTGGCCCCGTATCTCGAACGGCTGGGCGTCGCCCTGGTCGAGCAGCCCTTGCCGGCGGGCGCCGACGAGGCGTTGGCCGAGATCGCGCGGCCGGTGCCGGTCTGCGCCGATGAGAGCTGCCATGACCGGGCGTCGCTGGCGGCGCTGGCCGGCAAGTACGACATGGTCAACATCAAGCTCGACAAGACCGGCGGGTTGACCGAGGCGCTGGCGCTGCGCGATCTGGCGCGGGCGCAGGGCTATGGGGTGATGGTGGGCTGCATGCTGGGCTCGTCGCTGGCGATGGCGCCGGCCACGCTGGTGGCGCAGGGTGCCGATTACGTCGATCTTGACGGGCCGCTGCTTCTGGCCGAAGACCGCGAGACGCCGCTTGACTATGACGAGGACGGCGTGCATCCGCCCGAAGCGGCGCTTTGGGG
>JASBUM010000583.1 GCA_030147905.1 Acidimangrovimonas sp. | reverse complement strand
CTCGGCGAAAAGCCGCGCGGCTGCGGCACCGATGCCGCGGCTTGCGCCGGTGATGACGACATGCTTTCCGTTCAATTCGCTCATCCCGTACTCCGTTCTCGTGCTGGGCGCGTGCATTCAACCCGGGCTTAGCGGTTTTGCTGCGTGCATTGAAGAGGGCGGGACCTTGACCTTGTGCCGTCTCGGCCCGATCCTGCCCGGACATTTTGCGCGATGAGGATAGCATGACACGCTGGATGCGCGGTTTGGGGCTGGCGGCAGGGTTGGCGATGACGGTGTCGGGGGCATGGTCCGCCGCCGCGGCGGTGACGCCTGCCGATGTATGGACCGACATGCAGGATCTGGCGCGGATCCGCGGCGAAAGCGTCACCGTGGGCAAGCGCTCCACTACCGACGGCACGCTGACGCTGGAGAACGTGAGGCTGCGCCTGGCGCGGGGGCCGGCGGTGATCGAGGCGCGGCTGGACCGCATCCGCCTGGTGCAGAACGCTGACGGCTCGGTCGCGGTCACGCTGCCCCGCGACTATCCGATCGCCTTCGAAAGCCGCATGTCGGACGGCAAGCCGCTGCAGCTCGACCTTACGGCGAGCGGTCGCGATCTGACGATCGAGGCCGCGGGGGAGCCGGGCCGCATCGCCTATCAGATGAAGGCGTCGGGAATCGGCCTTCTGCTCGATCGTGCGAAACTCGACGGCAAGCCCTTGGACATGACCGCCCGCGTCGATGCCACCGGCATGAGCGCGAATTACCGCACCGTGGCGGGCACCCCCTATGAGATGAAGTCGAGCTATTCGCTCGACAATCTCACCGTCACCGCCGAAGGTCGCGGCCTCGGTGGCGCGGACAAGACGACGATCAGCGGTGCAATGGGGCCGATTTCCTCGGCCGCCGACCTGAAGTTGCCGCGAAAGGACGGGCAGAAGGGTCTTGTCCATGCGCTGGACGCGGGACTTGTCGTGGACGCCCGCACTGATCTGGGCCGGATGACCTTCGCCGTGACCCAGAGTGGGTCCAAGGGCCGGCGCGAGATCTCGGGCCGGGCGGAGGACGCGAATTTCACCGTGAATCTCGACCGCCGAAGGATGTCCTACGGTATCGAGCAGAAGGGGCTGAAGTTGCGCCTGACGGCGCCCAACCTGAAGATCAAGTCGATCGATGTCGGCATGTCCGATTTGGCGCTGAAGCTGAACGCGCCGTTTGCACCCTCGGAACAGGCGCGGCCCTTCGGCCTGACGCTGAAGCTCGTCGATCTCGCCGCCAGCCCCGATGTCTGGTCGGTCCTGGATCCGAAGACGGCGCTCAGGCACGATCCCGCAACCTTCATCCTCGACCTCTCGGGCATGGCGCGGGTGTTGCGCAGCGTCGCGGCGACGGCGGCCAGGCCGGGCGGCGGGGTGCCGGCTGCGCTGGAATCGCTGACGCTCAACCAGTTGGAGATCGGCGCGCTTGGCGCGGATCTGACCGGGAAAGGGGCGGTTACCTTCGACAATTCCGACCCCGCCCGTCCCAAACCCGACGGATCGGTCGATCTGCGCCTGACCGGGGCGAACACGCTGATCGATGCCCTGACCAAGATCGGATTGCTGCCAAGGGACCAGGCGACGGGTGCGCGGATGATGCTGGCGATCTTCACCCGGCCCGGACCCGGCAAGGACGAATTGCTGTCGACCATCCATTTCGCCCCGGACGGCGCGATCACCGCGAACGGACAGCGCATTCGCTGACCGCCGGTGGCGGCGGCGCCCGCACCCGACCGCAGGCATCGGGTTGGACGCCCCGGCGGGGCTTGTCCTCGGGCCACGGGCGGACTAGCTGCCCCATGACGCATTGCAGGAGGCCGTTTTCGATGTCGCAGTCCCTTTCCGACCTTGCCGCCGCGCTCCTGGAGGCTGCGCGGCGTGCCGGGGCCGATTCGGCCGATGTGCTGGTGGCCGAAGGCACCTCCATTTCGGTCGATGTCCGTGACGGACGGCTTGAGCAGGCGGAACGTTCCGAAGGCATTGACCTGGGCTTGCGGGTCCTTCTCGGCAAGCGGCAGGCCTGCGTCTCGTCCTCGGACAGCCGGCGCGAGACGCTGGAGACGATGGCCGAACGGGCGATGGCCATGGCCCGCGAGGCGCCGGAGGACCCGCATGCGGGGCTTGCGGAGGCAGGCCAGCTTGCGCGCGAGCGCGATGCCCGCGGGCTGGAACTCGACGATCCGGCGCCGGAGCCGGAGCCTTCCGCGCTGGAGGAGGCCGCGCGCCGGGCCGAGGCCGCCGCGCGCGCCGTGGACGGCGTCACCGGGCTTGACAGCGCCGGGGCGGGCTATGGGCGGCAGAACCTGTATCTGGCCGCGACGAACGGCTTCGCCGGTGGCTATGCCCGCAGCTCCAGCGCATTGTCATGCGTGGCCATCGCCGGCAGCGGCACCGCGATGGAGCGCGACTATTTCGGCGACAGCCGTGTCTTCGGCGAAGACCTGATGACCCCCGAGGCGATCGGACAGGAGGCTGGCGCGCGGGCGGTCGCGCGGCTGGGCGGGCGCAAGCCGCCGACGGGACGCTTCCCGGTGGTCTATGACGAACGTGTCGCCGGCTCGCTGATCGGGCATCTGCTGGCCGCGATCAACGGCAGTGCGATCGCGCGCGGATCAAGCTGGGCGCGCGATCTCCTGGGCAAGCGGGTTCTGCCGGCGGGAATCGACCTGCGCGAGGACCCGCGGCGTCCGCGGATCTGGGGATCGCGCCCCTTAGACGGCGAGGGCCTGCCGGCGCGCCCGCGCGACCTCGTGCGCGACGGCATCTTGCAGGGCTGGACGCTCGATCTCGCCACC
>JASBUM010000568.1 GCA_030147905.1 Acidimangrovimonas sp. | reverse complement strand
CAGGTGACGGCGGAGTTCGGGATAGCGCCCGGAGGTCATCATCTCGCAAAACAGCGCATGGGCGCGGGCAAGCGGATGGCGCAGCACGGTAAAGCTGCGAAATCCCGGGTGGTCGCGACGCCACCGGCGCAGCGTCTTGCGGTTGAAGTCGCGCTCGGTCCCGCCGCCCAGCGCCTCCAGCCAGGCCAGGACCCGCGCCTCGGGTCCGTGACGGACCGGCATATAGAGCGCACCCGTCCCGCGCGCGGCAATGAAGCCGGGCACGGCAGGTCCACGCCTCGGCTCGAAATTCGGCGTGCGCGACAGATCGAACCGGTCCAGCGTGCCCAGCGCCGCCGTCAGCGCGTCGGGGTTGGTGATCTTCTGGGCGAGCGGCTCTGGATTTTGCTTTTTCAGCGATCCGGGCAGCGTCTCGATCGGTGCCTCCGCACCCAGATGGCGCCCCAGTCCGTTGATCACCGCCAGATCCTTCAGATCCTCGTAATCGAGGTAGAAGGCCGTTTGCCCGGTCGTCTGCAACGTGTTGAGAATGCGCAGATGAAATCCCTGCAGCGCGTCCAGATACCGCCCGAAGGCCGCGGGGTCGAATTCCGCCTGCGCGCGGCGCTGGTTCCTGAGGTTGCCCAGCTTCCATTGGCCGGTCTGGCGCACGATCTCCAGCGAGACGTAGCTTTCGACCGGGTTGCGTGTCAGCACGATCTTGGCGCAGCGCGGGTCGGCAAGGCAATGGTCGAGCACCCGCGGATCATGGTCGTGGAAGAAGCGAAACCCGGCGAGGCCGGGCGTCTGTGCGCGGATGGCATCGATCAGCCCGATCGGGTCGGCCTCGCGCGCGGCCATGTCGAAGCCGCACAGCGCGTCGCGGTTGTGATGACCGACGAAGGCGGGGTTGAAGATCTCGCCAAGGCAGGTCAGTCCGTCGAAGGCGTTGAGAATGCTCTCGAGCAGGTTCGAGCCGGTGCGCATCGCCCCGAAGATGACGAAATATGAAAATCTCTGCTCCGGCACGCGCTATTTCACCAGATAGGGCTTGCCGCGCCGGCGCGGATTGTCGCTCGGCTGGTCGCCGACGGGGAAATCGCCCATCAGCAGCGGCTGCATGCCCTGGTTCCTGAGGTTTTGCAGAAACTGGCCGAAGCCCGAGAAATCCGCCAGCCGTGGCGCCTCGGTCAGACGGCGCATCCCGCGCGGCATGATCTCCTCGACGATCCGCTGCAACGGATCCATCGGACTTTCGACGAAATCGGCCAGGTTCCAGATCCGTACCCGCGCCTTGACGTAGGGCGAGCGCAGGACCTTGAGATGTTCGACCTCAATCTTCTGAAGCCGCGCCGCCTCCTTCCGGATCTCGGCGAAAGCGGCGCGAGAACGGAACAGGCGCAGTGCCCAGGCCCCGGTGATGACCGAGATCTGCGCATTGGGATCCAGCGCGACGAACCAGCCGATCTCCTGGTTGTCGCGCGGGCCGAAAAGAAAGCACTGCCGCTCCCCGCGGGTGTTCCAGATCAGATTGGTGAGGAAGGATCGAGGGTTGTAGTCGCGCAGGCGCGCGTCATCGGCCAGCGATCCGCTGAAGACCCGCTCACCTCCGGCGAATTCGGCCCGCTCCGGCGCGAAGAGATGTCCGTGGACGCGCGCGCCGGAGGCCTTGGCAAGCCATGTCTCGAAATTGTCGAAGACCTCGCCGAAACCCTCGAGGACGGAATAGGGCGCGGATGTGCGCCCGTTCTCGAAATTCTCGTTGGGAAAGCGGCTTTGCATATACAGGCCGGCGCGCCCGCGGGTGCGCTGTTCCAGCGCGCGCGCGAAGACCCGGTCGATCTTGCCCGGATTGGGCTCGGCCATCGTTCGGCCATCGGCCTCGGCCGAAAGGAAGAGCTTGTAGAGCCGGTCCGCATGCGGCCAGATCTTGCGCGCGACGAAGCAGTCCGAGCGCCGCAGCAGATGCAGATGGTCGTCGTAGAATACATGCGGCTTGCCCTGATGATCGAATTTCGACAGCGTGAGCGAGCGGCTTTCGATCCGGCTCGAATAGAGCCGGGCCATGGTCTGGAAGTAGGATTCGTCGGGTATCCAGACACGACGGAAATAGGCGTCGTAGATCTTGCGGTCGGGATCGTCGAGGATCGACGAAAGCGTCTGCCGGGTGAGACACCACCACTGGCTTCCCAGATGCGGCACCAGCCCCGGCGGTATGCGCCTGCGCAGGTTCAGACGCCGCTGAAGCCAGACATAGCCGTCGAACAGCCGCCGGTGCCGCTTCCACGCGAAGGGAAAGCGCAAGGTGAATCGTTCCGCGTCCAGCCCGCCCACGGTCCATGTGACATCGGCGGTGGTGACCGATTCGATGAAATCGGTGCGTGGCCGCTCGGCAAGGTAGTCGACGAGATCCTCGACCGGACGCAGCGGCAGGCACGACCCCGAGGCGAGATAGACATGCTGAACCTGCGGAAATTCGCGCAGCATCATCGCGCTGGCCGCCTGTGTCGCCGCGACCAGCCCCCAGGTGCCCCATTCGCAGCTGAAGCGGCGCGAGAACCGGACATTCTCCAGACCCGAGAGGGCGCGGACGAACTTCTCGTAGCTGTGGCGGCTGACGCTGCGGTCGACATGGATCACCACCGGGCAGTCCCGCTTGGCCCAGTGCCGCGCGACCTGCACCGCGCGGTGCAGCGCCGTGTGGCACAGCATGACGAAGCCCACGCTCATGCCCAGTTCCCCTTGGACATGAGCCCGAGGATCTCGAGCTGGCGCCAGTTGATGTATTTCTCGCTCCACTTGCACCACAGTTCGGGGGCCTCTTTCAGGGCCTTGTCGTAGGCGCGGTATTCGAAGCTGTCGGCATAATGCTGGCGTCGGGTCAGTTCCTCGGCCGACTTGTCGCCCAGCATGTGGAGGAATTTCGCGTGCAGCAGGCAGCCCGAGGCCTTCTCGCCCCCCCATTCGTCGTAGACGTGATTCAGCCCGCGCGGCAGCAGCATATGGGTGGAACTGATGAACACGTAGTAGCGGTGCCACTTCACCAGAGGGATCTTGTTCATCGCCGGCGCGCGCTCGGGTGCCTCGCCGAAGAACAGCCGCGCCCGCGGGCCACCCTGGATCCACAGGTTGCCATGCAGCCCGTTGTGCCGGATCGTGTAGTTGCCGCTGTCGAAATAGCAAGCGGTGGCGAAGGGATCGGCGCCCTCGCGATAGGGTTCGGCGTCGATCGGACCCCTTGGATACATATCCAGCAGCATGGTGCCGAACGAACGGATGGACGAGACGTCGAGCCAGTCGGTCAGCGCGCGCAGCGGCCGCGTATCGCAGAAGGGATAGACGAGAAACTCGTCTGGATCGACCGTCAGCGTCCAGTGGCCGTGACCGTGGCGCATCAGCAGCCAGTTGAGCCAGTCCATCCCGAAGCGCGACCTGCGGTAGCTGTGGGGCGTGGTCCAGACCGAGGCATCCTCCTGCGCGGCCAGATATTCGCGCGTGCCGTCGTCCGAGCCGTTGTCGACGAAGAGGAAATGATCGACCCCCAGGTCCCGGTAATATTTCAGGAAATACGGCAGCCGGATGCGTTCGTTTCGCAAGGTGCACAGCAGCAGGATGTCGTTGCGCATGATCAGCCGGGTGCGGTTCGAGACGGCGCGCATCTCGCGCCGCTTGCGCACAGCGCGCAGGCGCCACCGCTTCCGCGCCAGCCGCAGCCGATATGTCGTCAAGAATCCCACGCCGATATCAGTCCCGTTCAATCCCCGATGGGCCGTCGGACATCGCTATCACGTCAGCCTTAACACGGATTTGAAATGATCGTCCCAATGTGGCGGCGAAAACTGCACCTGCCCGATTCCGTTCCTTGCCGCCCCGAGGCCTGCCCTTGCCGTCAGGTTCTGCACGGCGGCACACCAAAGATAACGGTCGGACACATCCGCGTAAACGGCCTTGCCACCAAGTGATTCGCGAAACACGGCAAGATTGCTACACACCACCGGGGTACCCATGGCCGCGGCCTCCAGCGGCGGCAGACCGTAGCCCTCGGCAAGCGAGGGCATCAACAGCCCCGCCGCACCCGCCAGAAGCGCCGCGACCGCGCCATCGCCGGGCGCGCCGGCCTCCCACACGTTCAGGGCCGGCCCCTCGCGCTCGAGCCGTTCGAAGAAGGCCCGCCCGTGCCAGCCCCGCCGCCCCACGATGACAAGCGCGGGCCGCGTTCCGGGCGGCATGGTCCGGCCCAGTTCCGCCCACAGGTCCAGAAGGAACGCATGATTCTTGCGGGGCTCGATGGTGCCCAGCACCACGAAATAGGGCCGGCCCAGGGGCAGCCCGAGCGGCACGGCGGCAGGGTCGGGCGGCATCATCTCGACGCCCGGATGGGCCACCAGCCCGGGCGGCACCCGGCCCCAGCGCGCCATATGTTCCTCGGCCGCCGCGCGACTTGCCTGCGAGACATAGATCACCTGATCGGCGCGGGCGCCGGTTCGGCGCAGATGCCGCGCGAGGCGGCGCGGCGCGCGTGGAGCGGAAAATTCCGGATGATCGAGCGCGATGGTGTCATGGATCATCACCGTCACCCGCATGGCCTGCATGCGGGTCAGGGCGCGGAACATCGTGCGCGACAATCCCATGTGCCCGAGATCGAGATAGGCGGCCTCCGGGGGCAGATGCCGCGCGAGAAGCCGAGCCATCCCCATGCCCGTCCCGGCATGGCCGCAGGCGGCCCGGCGCAGGTCGGATTCGGCGCGGCCCCGCAATGATGCGCGCCCCGCGCCCAGCCGTGCCAGCCGGTCCGGCGCGCCCCATGACGTCCGGCCCGCGAAGCGTTCGGCAAACGCCGCCACCCCTTCGGGCGGCAGCAATGCGTAGCCCCAGCGGTGACGGGCGATCCCCCACAGGGGAATCGGCTCCGCCATCAGACGGTGAAGATAGACCCGCTCGATCCGGTCGATGCCGCTTGGCGCGGGAAGACCCGCGCGCGCCACCATGCGCGAAAGATCGAGGATGCGCGCCGGCGGCGAGGATCCGGGCGCCGCCGCCGGCCTCATCCGCGTCTACTGGGCCGCGCGGCGCAGGGCCATCGTCTCGCCCAGATATTCGCCGAATTCCCCGCTCAGATCGGCTCGCGCCAGACCGAAGGCGACGGTCGCCTGCAGGAATCCCGCCTTCGAGCCGCAGTCGAACCGCTGGCCGCGGAAACGGTAGCCGAAGACATCGCCACCGGCGCCGATTTCGGCGGCGATCGCATCGGTCAGCTGGATCTCGCCGCCCGCGCCGGCCTTCATCCGGTTGAGTTGCTGCATGACCTGCGGCGTCAGGATGTAGCGCCCGATCACCGCCAGGTTCGACGGCGCCTCTTCGGGCTTCGGCTTTTCCACCATTCCGCGCACGCGCACCACCGTGCCCATGTCCTCGGCCACGTCCAGAACGCCATAGGCCGATGCGCGATAGGCCGGCACCTCCATCGCGGCGACGACATTGCCGCCGGTCTCGGCATGGACCTCGATCATCTGCTGAAGGCAGGGCTTTTCGGACGCGATCACGTCATCGGTCAGGATGACGGCGAAAGGTTCGTTGCCGATCAGGCGACGCGCACACCACACGGCGTGGCCCAGGCCCATGGCGCGGTTCTGCCGGACATAGGCGATGGCGCCCGAATCCATGTAGGTCGACCGCAGGGTCTTGAGCAGTTCCTTCTTGCCCGCGCGGCGCAGACTCGCCTCAAGCTCGGGCGCGTGGTCGAAGTAATCCTCGAGCGCGGACTTGCCGCGCGACGTGACGAAGATGAATTCCTTGATTCCGGCCGCCCGCGCCTCGTCGATCGCATACTGGATCAACGGGCGATCGACCAGGGTCATGATCTCCTTCGGGATCGACTTCGTCGCCGGAAGAAAGCGCGTCCCCAGCCCGGCTACCGGAAAGATCGCCTTCGTCACTTTCTGTTTCATGGAATACTCCGATAACACTTCCCCCCGGCCTCCAAGCTAGTTCCCGACCGGTTTCGTCAAGGTTACTTCACTTTGAACAAAAAGCCGCGACCGCGGAAGGGCAATTGCAAGGCATTTTCCGGGCGGGGACATTCGTCGGTTGCAGGCGTTACTGTCGCCGGCGGAGATACGCCAAATGCTGCGCGATGCCGGCGACAAGATGCCGATCGGGCGCGATCGACCTGTGCGCCCGGCCCATCCCCTCAGCCGACGGGGCGGAAGGGACTGATGCGCGCGATTTCGGCGCGCAGCCGGTCCTCGAACCGCCACCAGCGCACAAGCGGCTGATCGCGCTCGGACCGACCGAACAGGCCGCCGGTCTGTTCCCAGTATCCGTCGGGATGAAACCGCATGCGATGATAGAGCGCGGTCGGGCTGAAGCGGAACACGGTAACCACGGTTCCGTCACCCGCCGCGCGCCCGGCTTCGCGGCGCAGCCGTGCACGTTGCCAGGGGCGGCCGGCAAGGACCCGTCCGCGGCCGTTGGCGACCGCGCGGAAGGGCATAAAGGCGGGCGGCGTGTCGTCAAGCGGCGAAAGGGTCGCCAGGACGCGGCTGCGGCCCTCGACGATGCCTTCCTCGAGGCTGATCAGAAGCCGGCGCATCCGCCGTGCCTTCAGCTTGCCGGCGAAGACCAGCGCGCGCAGCCGTGCCGCCTGGACGCGGCGCAGGTGATCGAGGCCTTCCGCATGCGACTCGGCAGCCGCGTGCCGGCGCAGGAAAACCATCGCGCTCGCACCCGTCTCGCGCAGGTCGAGCGGCACGCGCGCGGCATCGCGCCGACTGCTCGGCGCCTTGCCGTGATGGACCTGCGCGCCGGGAACCACCGCCATCAGCCGGCCCGCGCCGGCAAGCCGCAGGGCAAGGTCGCTCTCGTCCCGGAAATAGCGGTAGGCCGGATCGAAACCCCCCGCCGCCAGCACGTCGCGGCGGCGA
>JASBUM010000563.1 GCA_030147905.1 Acidimangrovimonas sp. | reverse complement strand
GGTCGCGGCCAGAAAAGTCGACTTGCCGGCGTTGGGCAGCCCCACCAGCCCGGCATCGGCGATCAGCTTCAGCCGCAGCCACAGGGTGCGCTCCACACCTTCCTGGCCCGGGTTGGCCCGTCGGGGCGCCTGGTTGGTGCTGGACTTGAAATGCAGGTTGCCCCAGCCGCCATTGCCCCCGCGCGCAAGCAGGACACGCATGCCGGTCCGGGTCAGATCGGCAATCGGGGTCTGCTGGTCCTCCTCGAGGATCTCGGTGCCCACCGGCACCCGCAACACCACGTCCTCGCCGGCGCGCCCGCTGCGCTGACTGCCCATGCCCGGCTGCCCCGACCGGGCGAAGAAATGCTGCTGGTAGCGGAAGTCGATCAAGGTGTTGAGCCCGTCGACCGCCTCGACCCAGACCGAGCCTCCCTGTCCGCCATCGCCGCCGTCGGGGCCGCCGAATTCCACGAATTTCTCGCGCCGGAAGCTGACGCAGCCGGCGCCGCCCCCGCCGGAGCGGATGTAGATCTTGGCCAGATCAAGAAACTTCATCTGCGTCGTCCCCGTACTTGTTTCACCGCGATACGGCTAAACGCTCCCCGCCTCAAGCGAAACGCACGCCCGGCAGCGGCGAGTTCCGGCCTTCACCGCATCGCGGCGCCTGCCGTCATGACAGCTTGCGCAGATAGGTTCAGGTCGGCATCCGCGCGCCGCGCGCCACCGAATAGGTTTCGGCATCGCCCAGATACTCGAAACCGCAATTGGTCAACACCCGCGCCGAGGCGGGGTTGTCCTGAAACACCTCGGCGAAGATGGTCCGCGCCGCCTGCGGATTGGCGTCGATCAGCGCACGCACCGCCTCGCTGGCGAAACCCGTATTCCAGAAGGCCGGCGCGACCCAGTAGCTGATCTCGGACTGGTCGCGATCCATGCGCTTGAGATCGATCGTGCCCAGCACCTCGGCCAGCCCCTGCGCGCTGCCGTCCAGCACCCAGACATCGCGTTCGCGCTGGGGTGCCATCGCACGTTCGATATAGGCCTCGGTCGCGCCCGGTGGCAGCGGGTGCGGGATCGACCGCGTGGCTTCGGCGACCCGGCGGTCGGCGGCATACATCGCGACAAGGCCGCAGTCGGACTTGCGCACCGGGCGCAGCACGAAGCGTTCGGCCGCGATCACCGGTTGCTGCGAGACCATCTCGAGATTCATCCCGTCCTCCTCTTGCTCCGCCTCAGGATCAACTCAGGATCGGCGGGCAAGCCCGTCAGATCCGCTACTTCCTTCCCGCCCTCGATCTGGGTTGCGATCGCGCCGGGCGCAAGGCGCGGCTCCAAAGCGTGATCGCCCCGCCGAAACGACGAAGGGGACCGGCCCCGTGCCGATCCCCCCTGATTTTCGTGCCATTAGGGTTCGGCTTACTCTGCGGCCTCCGCCACCGGGAGCACCGATACGAAGGTGCGGCCCTTGAACCCCTTGGAAAACGTCACCCGGCCCGGCGCGACGGCGAAAATCGTGTGATCGCTGCCCATGCCGACGCCCTCACCCGGGAACCATTTGGTCCCGCGCTGACGCACGATGATGTTGCCCGGCGCAGCCGCCTGGCCGCCAAACAGCTTGATTCCCAGACGCCGGCCCGCGGTATCGCGGCCGTTGCGGGAAGAACCGCCTGCCTTCTTGTGTGCCATTCTGCGTTACTCCTTCGTTTCCGTCGCGGCCGGAGCCTCGGCGGCCTTCTTCGTGGTCCGCTTGGCCTTCGGCTTGGCCTCGGCAACCTCGGCCTTGGCCGCATTATGCGCCGCGCGACGCGCGCTGCGGGTTCCGACGGCAACCGAAACGTCGGTTCCCTCGGCGCCCGAGGCGACGATCTCGGTCACCCGCACAAGCGTCAGTTGCTGACGATGGCCCTTCGTCCGCTGCGAGCTGTGCTTGCGCCGGCGCTTGACGAAATGGATGATCTTGTCGGCCTTGACCTGATCGATGACCTCGGCCTTGACGGCCGCGCCCGAAACAAGCGGTGCGCCGACGCTGGGCTTGTCCCCGCCCAGCATGAGGATCTCGTTGAACTGGACCGTCTGGCCCGGCTCCGCAGCAAGCTTTTCGACACGCAGCACGTCGCCCTGCTGCACCTTGTATTGCTTGCCGCCCGTCTTGAGGACCGCGAACATCGGTCTTTCCTTTTCCTTTCACCGCGTCCTGCGGCCGCCCGGCGTCACCGGGTGTTCCGCCGGGCAATCCCGGCGCCATCGGACAGCGCGCCCCCAAGGGGCGAGATTTGCATCCGTGCTGCCCGCCCGCCCGGCACGCATGCAATCCGCAAACACGGCAGCGCATCACGCACGAGCGAAAGATAAAAACAACACGACCCGCACGGCCAGAACCGGGCGGGTTGACGGCTTATCATCGAATGCGGCCCAAAAGTCAAGCGCCCGGACGGACCCGGGCCGCACACGCCGGAGGACCATAAAAGCTCTTGCACGCCCTCGGCATGGCCGCTAAATGGCAGCCGACGACCCCCGATGCGGAGAGGTGCCGGAGTGGTCGAACGGGGCGGTCTCGAAAACCGTTGAGCCTTCACGGGTTCCCAGGGTTCGAATCCCTGTCTCTCCGCCACT
>JASBUM010000539.1 GCA_030147905.1 Acidimangrovimonas sp. | reverse complement strand
GGCGATCGCATGTTTGGCACAAAATAAGGTGTGATTCCGCTTTACTCGTTCTGCCCGCTTGGGCATGCTTGGGGAAGGAATCTGGGGGACGGTCATGCTGCTGAAGCTGCGCGTGCTGGCATTCGCCCTGGCCGGGCTGGGCCCGGTTGCGGCGCAGGCGATGACGATCGATCAGATCGGGGGGCCGGCGAACCCGCCGCCGCCCGGCTACCGCGGCGATCAGTTCGTCGACAGTCGGGGCTGCATCTTCATGCGGGCGGGCTATGCCGGCTCGGTGTCATGGGTGCCGCGTGCGCTACGCAATCGTCAGGTGCTGTGCGGCTATCAGCCCACGCGGATCGGCGGGCGGGTTCCGCCGGCGGCCGGTGCGGGCGGGGCCGCTGCCGCGCAGATGGCCACTCAGGCACCGGCCGCGCCCCCGGTGGCGCCCCCGGTTGCGCACGCCTTGCCGATGGCCACGGTAGCCAGCGGTTTCGCCGGCAAGACCCCGGCGAAACCTTCGGCGACGCAAACCGCTTCGGCAGCGGCGACGCCGGCTGCGGCCATTGCGGCGCCTGCCGCGCGGCCGGTCCGGCCGGCGGCGCCCGTGATGAACCGCATCATCGTGCGGGACGGAAGCCGGACCTATCAAGCCGAGAGCCGCCGTGTGCTAGTGCGGCCCGCGGGGCGGATGCTGGACCGGCCCGTGGGCAGCCTGTGCGAAGGGCTGGGCACCGCCGAGACCACGCTTTTCCGCCTTTACGACGGGCGCGAGGCGCTGCGCTGCGCGAGTGCGGCGGGCGGACCGGCACGCTATGCCGTGGTGCCGCCGGTGCCCAAACCGGTACCGGCACCCTTGCCCGCACCGCAGGTCGCGCCCGAGCCCGCAGCGCGGGTTGCCGCGGCCCGGCCGGCGCCGCCGTCCTTGGTCGCGGCGAGGCCGGCGGCCGGAGAGGTGGTGACGCCGGCAAGGCCGCCGGAGGCGGTCGTCGTCCCGCGCCGGGTGGTCGTGGCCACGCCGACTGCCCCCGTGCGGACTGTTCCGGCCCGGACCGTCGTTGTCGTGCGGGCGCCGGTTGCGCGCGCGGTGCGAAGCGAGCCCGCGCCGCGGGCCGTCACGGTCGCCATTCCGCCGGGCTACAAACCCGGCTGGACGGATGGCCGGCTTAATCCGCTGCGGGGGGTCGGAACCGCGGCCGGGCAGGCCGCGATGGACCAGATCTGGACCAAGACGGTGCCGCGCCGCCTGATCGGCCAGAAATCGGGCGGCGGCGGTCTCTTCAGCGGCTGATGAGGGCGCTGCCCGCGCGCGGCCTGGGGGCGGGGCGCAAGAAGTCCCGGCTTGGGTACTCGCGGGTCATTCTGGCAGTCGCGGGTCATGTGGCGGGGGCATAGGGCGAACGGCATGCCGGCCCGCGTCCCGGTCAGGTCAGCCGCTGCAGATCTGCTGAAGCGCGACCCAGTCGTTGTCGCTCAGAACCGGCGCATCGGCGGGTGAGGCGGAGGCGGGGACATCGGTGGGGCGGAACTGCCCCGATGCGCGCAGATAGGGGGCAATGGGCACGCCCGCGCGCTGGAACACGGCGGCGAGGCGGGCGGTCGACACGGGTTGCTGCGGGCGCGCAAGAAGTCGCTGGCCATAGCCGCGGATTGCGCGGGAGGGCATCCCGCCCGAGGTCAGAAGCGCGAAGGTCGCGCGCAGCCCGGCCCAGCGCAGAAGGCCCACCAGCGGGTCGAGACGCCGCGCCGCGTCGTGCTGGACCAGAAGATACCCGGCCAGCACGTCGGGGCCCTGGTAATCCTCGATCAGATGGCGATCGACAAGCAGGATGTCGCCCGGCAGATGGGCCGCCGGAGCGGGGGTGTCGCGCAAGACGACGATACGCACCTTGCCGCCCGGAAAGAGCCGCTGCGACAGATGCGCAAGGGGGGCTTCGGCCTGGGCGTTGGCACAGGGGCTTCCGCTGACACGTTCGACATCGGCCAGCGCCGTGCGCCCGATCTCGAGCCGTGTCGCGGGTGGCACGACGGCGGCCGTATGCCGGATCATCGCGCCCGGAAGCCAGAAGACCGCAAGTGCCAGACCGGCCGCCACGCTTGCCGCGATGAGGATGTTGCGCATCCGCCCCGGATGCGGATTGCGCGCCTCGACCGCCCGATGCACGGTCTCCAGCGCTTCGATCATCACCCGATCGTCGATCTCCAGCGTCTCGGCGGCCTCGGCGCCGGGCCCGAAGAGCGCGGGCATCTCTCCGGGATTGAGCCGCTCCACCGCCGGCAGCGACCAGTGGCTGAGCGCGGTCTCGCTGCGGCCGTCGACGACGATCAGCGTGGCCTCCCGGAACGACACGATCACCTCGCGCCGCTGCGCCCCGGGGCCTTCACGCCACAGGCCGATGCTTTCCAGTCGCTCGTATTTCTTCAGCGCCGTCATGGGCGGCCCGGTTCACTGCTCTGCCATCGATCGGCCGGATCTTATCGTCTGGGAACAGATGCCACAATTGAAAGTGGTCGCATACGGCGCGATCACAACAACTTGGCCAGATCGCGCAGAACGAATTTCTGGATCTTGCCGGTCGAGGTCTTGGGAAGCTCGCGGAAGATCACCGCCTTGGGCGTCTTGAACCCCGCCAGCCGTGCGCGGGCGAAGGCGATCAGTTCGGCCTCGTCGGTCCGGGCGCCGGCCTTCAACTCCACGAAGGCGCAGGGCACTTCGCCCCATTTGGGATCGGGTTTGGCGACGACCGCGCAGAGGCTGACCGCCGGATGATGCATCAAGATCCCCTCGACCTCGACCGAGCTGACATTCTCGCCGCCCGAGATGATGATGTCCTTGGCACGGTCGGTGATCTTGATATAGCCGTCCGCGTGCTGGAACGCGATGTCGCCCGAGTGGAACACGCCGCCGGCGAAAGCCTCTTCGCTGGCGTCGGGGTTGCGGTAATAGCCCTTCATAACCGCGTTGCCGCGCATCACGATCTCACCCGCGGTGGCGCCGTCGCGAGCGGTCGGCGCGCCCCGCGCGTCATGGACCAGCGCCTCTTCCATCATCGGCATCAGGACCCCGGTGCAGGCCTTGAGCGCGGCACGCTCGGCGCCCTGGGGGTCCCCCCATTCCGGCAGCCATGTGCATTCGGTGGCCGGCCCGTAGGTTTCTGTCAGCCCGTAGACCTGGGTGACGTTGAAGCCCAAGGGCTCGATCGCGGCGAGCGTGGCGGCCGGCGGCGGCGCGCCGGCGGTGAAAACCTCGACGATCTGGTCGAAGGCGCGGCGTTCGGCCGGATCGGCGTTGATCAAGCTGTTCAACACGATCGGCGCGGCGCCGAAATGGGTCACCCCCTCATCGGCGATAGCGTCGTAGATCGCCTTGGCGGTGATATTGCGGCAGCAGACCAGGGTGCCACCCAGCATCGGCACCATCCATGTATGGCACCAGCCGTTGCAATGAAACAGCGGCACGATGGTCAGATAGACCGGATAGAGGACCATGCGCCAGGAAATCGCATTGCCCATCGTCGCGAGATAGGCGCCGCGGTGGTGATAGACCACACCCTTGGGCCGGCCGGTGGTGCCCGATGTATAATTGAGCGCAATCGATTCCCATTCGTCCTCGGGCAGGATCCAGGGCGCGTCCGGGTCGCCTGAGGCGAGCCACGATTCGTATTCGGGATGGCGGCCCGAGGCGGGCAGACCGGCTTCCGGATCCGCCACCTCTATGATCGCGGGGGGCGTGCCCTTCATCGCGCTGCAGGCGGCCTCGGCCAGATCCAGGTGGCCGGCATCGCACAGAAGCACCCGCGCGCCGCCGTGGTCTAGGATATAGCTCACCGTCGCGGCGTCGAGCCGGATGTTGATCGCATTGAGGACGGCGCCAGCGGCCGGGACACCGAAATGGGCCTCGGCCTGCGCGGGCACGTTGGGCAGAAGGGTTGCGACCACGTCTCCGGGTGCCACGCCCGCAGCACCCAGCGCCGAGGCCATCCGGCCAACCCGCGCGGCATAGTCGCGGTAGCTGCGGCGCGTTCGCCCGTAGACCAGCGCGGTACGTCCGGCAAAGACATCGGCCGCGCGGCGCAGATGCGACAACGGCGTCAACGGCACGAAATTCGCGCGCCGGCGCTCCAGTCCGGTTTCGTCGGCAAGCCAGCCCATCGCCATCTCCTCCGCTCTGGCGCGGCCCGCCTGCGCCGCGGACCCGGCCTGCATATTGTCGTCCCTCGGCGCGGATGAAAAGCCTTGCCCGCGCCGGACCGCGCCGCGCCGAGTGGCAAAAGCGCGCAACGCCCCTTTACGTGCCCGGGCCGGGCGTTCAGGCTGGCGCAATGATCGTCTCGCGCGGGCGCCGCTATATCTTCGTCCACGCCCCCAAGACCGGGGGCACGGCGCTTGCGCTGGCGCTCGAGGCGCGGGCAATGCGCGACGACATCCTGATCGGCGACACGCCGAAGGCGCGTGCGCGGCGGGGCCGGCAGGCCGGACTTTCGGCGGCCGGAAGGCTGTGGAAACATTCGACCCTGGCCGATATCGACGGGTTGGTGACGCCCGGCGAGCTGGAGGAGTTCTTCGTCTTCACGCTGGTTCGCAACCCGTGGGATCGGGCGGTGAGCTATTATCACTGGCTGCGGGTCCAGCGTTTCGATCATCCGGCCGTGGAACGGGCGCAGCGCCTTGCCTTCGCGCCCTTCCTCGGCCATCCCGGGACCTGCGCCAGCCTGCGGCGCTGGCACCACGGCGCCTATGTCACCGATGCCCGCGGGCAGGAGCGGTGCGACCTGTTCGTCAGGCTCGAACATCTCGATCAAGACCTTGGCCCGCTTGCGGGGCATCTGGGCTTCATGCCGGGCCCGCTGCGGCGGGTGAATGCCAGCGCGCGCCTGCGCGACTGGCGCGGCTATTACACCGATGAGACGGCCGCACTGATCGCACGGCTGTGCGCGGTGGATATCGCGCGTTTCGGCTATCATTTCGATCCGGTGTCCG
>JASBUM010000526.1 GCA_030147905.1 Acidimangrovimonas sp. | reverse complement strand
CAGCGGACCGCTCTGCGCGATCCGGGTGCCGCCATCGCCCGAAACGTTGCCCGGGGCGCTGCCGGCACCAGCGCCCGTGCCGCCAGCCGCCTGCGCGGCGCCCGCGCCCTGCGGCCAGGCCCCGGCGTCCCTTGCCGCACCGGCCGCAACGGCGGGCGAGGGCGGCGCGCTACGGCGGCCCGGAACCGCTTCTGCGGTACCCGCCGCGCCGAAGGCCGCGCCCGCCTTGGCCGCGCCCGAGCCGACGTCGGCCGCAACCGTGCTGGCACAGGTCCAGACGGCGGCGCCACCGCCTGCGCCCCGGCTGCCATCGCCCGCGCAGCCGTCGCCTGCCAACCCGCCTTCGTTCGGAGACCCCGCGACGCCCACGGCCCAGGGGGCTTCCGGGGCGGCCCTGTCCGGGGCCTCGCCGCAGGGCTCGGCCGCCGCGCAGGCGGGGGGCGGCACGGGTGATGGTGCCGGCAGCGCCCCGGGCAACGTTTCGGGCGATGGCGGCACCCGGATCGCGCAGAGCGGTCCGCTGATCCTTTATCCGCCGGGAGCCGGCTCCTCGAAGGACCGGATGCCGGCCGCTTCGCCGCCGATGCCGCCGGTTACCACCATTCCCGCCCTGCCGCCGGCGCAACAGGGCGGTTTTGCGGGAAGCGGCCCGGCTTCCGCCGGTGCGACCGCGGGCGTTGCTGCGGGTGGCGCGGCGGGCACTGTGGGCACGGCGGGCACGGCGGGCACTGTGGGCACTGGCGCGCGCGTGGTGACGATGCCGGGCACGCCCGTCCTGCCGCTTCCCGAACGTCAGGGCACCATCGTCAAGCCGCCGGCGGCGCCGAAGCCGCAGGACGTGCCGGGCGTCGTCGTGGACCGTCTGCCGCAGATCAATCCCGCTCGTCAGGGCCGGTTGGAGGCGGCAGCGGCCGACCGCCTGCCCTTCGTCGCCAATGCCGTTCCGTTTCAGAACCCGGAGGGCAAGCCCTTGATGGCGGTGGTGCTGGTCGACCCCGGCGGCTCGGGCGTGGACCGGCAGGCGCTGGCGGCAAGCGGGCTGCCGGTGAGTTTCGCCGTGGATCCCAATGCGCACGAGGCGGAGGCCGCGGCGCGCCTCTATCGCGACGGCGGGCATGAGGTGCTGATCGTCGCCTCCGATCTGCCGGCGGGCGCGCGCGCCAAGGATCTGGAAGTCTCCTTTGCCGCCTATTTCCGCACCATCCGTGAGGCCGTCGCCGTAATGGACCGCGCACGCGGCGGGTTCGAGGCCAAGCCCGCCATGGCGAGCGCGGTCGAGACCATCCTTGCCGGTTCGGGCTATGGCATGCTGACCTTCGGGAGGGGGCCGAGCGGGGCCGAGCGCGGTGCGCGGGCCTCGGGTGTGCCGGCCGGTCGGGTCACTGCCGTCTTGCGCAGCCCGGGGACGCCCGGCGGGCTCGACCACACGCTTGACCGCCTCGCCTTCAAGGCCGCGCAGACCGGACAGGTGATCGTCGTGGCGCCGGCGACCCAACCGGTCATGGCGGCGCTTTCGCGCTGGGCCGGCAGCGCCCGCGGGCGAGAGGTGGCGCTGGCACCGGTCACCGAGGTGCTGAAAGCCGGGCGCTAGCGGGCGGCTGATCCGTCGGCAGGCATATCGAGCTGCGGGAGCCGCCTGTCGGGCCGGGCGCGGCGCCGGTCCCGGCCACCGGCCGGGATGTTTCATCCGTGTCGCCGTGGGCCTGCCCATCGGCCGGCGCCGGCTTCGCGGGCTGCCCCGTATTCCCCTCCCTCCGGGAAGCTGCCCCGGTCCGCATGACGGACGGCACCGGTTGCCGGGCGAAGGCGGAGCCGCACGAAACCGGGCCACGGGCCATCATGATTGTGCGGAATTCTCGTGACGCCCCCGACCGGCCGCGCCCTATCGGCCTTCCGCATGGCCGAGCCGCATGAAGTCCTTGAAGGCGGCGGCCGCGGGGCCCGGCTCGACATTCGCGGCCCAGGCGAGGCCGACATCCATGGTCGGTATGGCTTCGGCCAGCGGTCTCACCTCGACCCGCCGTCCGTCGAGCGACCACGGACGATAGACCATGTCGGAGAGTATGGTCACACCCATGCCGCTTGCCACCATGGATCTTACCGCCTCGACGGAGGCGGTGCGGAAGATGGTCTGCGGTCGGTAGCTGGTCCGGTTCCAGTAACGCTGTGCGGTGTTGCTTGCCTCGTCGACGGTGAGCATGATGTAGGGCTGTCGCGCCACGTCCTGGAGCGAGACGGCAGAGTGATCCAGAAGCGGGTGCCGCGAGGACAGCCACAGACGTCGTTGGGAACGCAGCAAGGTTTGATAGGAAAGCCCTTCCTGATCCATGATGTTGGAGGTCAGCATGACGGCGAGATCGAAGTGCCCCGAGACCAGTCCGTCCTCGATCTCTATCCGGGAGGCTTCGCGCAACTGCAGGTCGATGCCGGGGAAGGCGCTCGAAAACCGCTCGACATGTGGTGCGATGTAATATCCCGCAACGGTGTAGGTCATTGCCAGCCGAAGTGAGCCTTCGATGTCTTCGTGGCGTCTTCGCGGTGCGCGAACGGCCTCGTCAACGGTGGTCAGGACGCGGCGGGCGTGGTCGAGAAAGATGCTGCCGTCATAGGTGAGCGAGACGCCACTGGCATGCCGGTCGAGCAGGCGCGTGCCCAGAAGCGTCTCCAGCTGCTTGACGGCCGTCGTCACCGCCGATTGCGAGACGTTTAGCTCCATCGCCGCCCGCGAGATCTGGCCCTCATTGGCCACCGCGATGAAGTAGCGAAGCTGGCGTATCGACGGCTCATTCATATTTCAGATATCCTGAATCCAAAATCGCAAACGATGTCCAAGCCTGTTATCCTTATCATAGTTTAAAGAAATAGATTATAATTCAGTATCTTATACTGAGTACTTTTGTGATTGAGTGAAGGGCGAAGCTGTTGCCTGGACGCTTATATTATCATGAAATCGAAAGATCGTCTCTCTTCGATCGTATTTTACAATCCCACGTCCCTGTTCCTATCGTGGGGCGCGGACAGAAAGCCGGCGACGCATGGTGGTCTTCGGGTGAAACTGTCGATCTGATGTCGAGAGGTCGCCAATGCGGGTCGAGATCAATTGCGACATGGGCGAAGCCTTCGGTCTCTACACGATGGGCGACGACGAGGCGATCATGCCGTTCATTTCGCAGGCCAACGTCGCTTGTGGCTTCCATGCGTCGGACCCCAACCACATGCGCCGCACGGTCGAGCTTGCAGCGCGGTTCGGGGTGAAGGTCGGCGCGCATTTCTCGCTTCCCGATCTCGCGGGATTCGGTCGCCGGGAAATGAAGGTTGATCGCGCGGAGATGGCCAACATAATCATCTACCAGATCGGGGCATTGAAGGGTTTCCTCGATGCGGTCGGGATCCCCCTCAGCCATCTGAAGCCGCACGGCGCGCTCTATGGCATGGCCGCGCGTCAGGAGCATATCGCCCAGGCGGTGGCGGATGCGGCCGAGATCTACGCGGTGCCGGTTCTCGGCCTGGCGGGCACGCTCCACGAACAGGTCTATGCCGCGCGCGGCGTGGTCATGCAGCGGGAGTTTTTCGCCGATCTCGAATATGACGACGCCGGGGCGCTTGTCATCACGCGAAAGCACGATGCGGTGGATCCGGCGCAGGCGGCCGCGCGCGCGGTGAGAGCGGTCCGCGACGGCAGCATCCTGTCGCAGGGTGGCCGGGCGCTGGAGGTGCAGGTCGACACCATCTGCTTTCATTCCGATACGCCTGACGCGGTCGCCGTCGCGAAGGCGCTCCATGCGGCCGTTTCCGGCCTGCATGCGGATTGACCGGATCGGACGGGCGGCGGATTTCAGACAGGAGCACTCACGCAATGGCAAGCCATCAGATAAGATCGCCGATACCGGGGACCTTCTATCGAAAGCCGGCACCGGATCAGCCGTCGTTCAAGGAGGTGGGCGACGCTGTCGCCAAGGGCGAGCCGATCGGGCTTGTCGAGGTGATGAAGACCTTCCACGAGATCAGGGCCGATGCCGACGGCGTCATCGCAGCCTTCCTGATCGAGGATTCCGACCCGGTGATGGCCGGGCAGCCGGTTGCGGAACTCGAATGAAGGGGGGGCGCGAATGACGATCAGGACGCTGCTTATCGCCAACCGGGGCGAAATCGCGGTACGCATCATTCGCGCGGCACGGGAACTCGGCATCAGGACCGTTCAGGTCTACAGCGACGCGGATGCGGAATCGCGCGCGGTTCAGCTTGCCGATGAGGCCGTCAATATCGGCCCGCCGCACGCGGCCAAATCCTATCTGAACGTGGAAGCGATCCTGAAGGCTGCGAAGGCCACCGGCGCGGATGCGGTGCATCCCGGTTACGGCTTCCTCGCCGAAAATGCGGATTTTGCCGATCGGGTCGTCGCCGCCGGTCTGACATTCGTCGGGCCGGGCGGGGATACGATACGTCTGATGGGCGACAAGGCGGCCGCGCGGCGTGCGGCGCAGGGTGCCGGGGTCCCGACGGTGCCCGGCAGCGATGTCATTGCCGACCTGCCGCGGGCGGCCGAGCTTGCCTCCGAGATCGGCTTTCCGGTCATGATCAAGGCCGCGGCTGGCGGGGGCGGCCGCGGCATCAGGATCGCCGGGGATATCGCCGCGTTCCGGACACTCGCCCCGCAGGCGGCTTCCGAAGCGCTGGCGGCCTTCGGCGACGGAAGCATTTACCTCGAGAAGATAATCGAGCACGCCCGCCATATCGAAGTTCAGATCCTCGGTGACGGCCGCGATGTCGTCCATTGCTTCGAGCGCGAATGTTCCCTTCAGCGTCGTCGCCAGAAGGTCTGGGAGGAGGCGCCGTCACCCGCGCTGACCCCGCAGCTGCGCGAGGCCCTGTGCATGTCCGCGACGGAACTTGCCAGGGCGGTGAAATACAAGGGCGCGGGAACGATCGAATACCTCTACGATGATCGTAGCGGCGCATTCTACTTCATCGAGATGAATACCCGCATCCAGGTGGAACACCCGGTGACCGAGATGATCTGCGGGATCGACCTCGTGGCGGAAATGCTTCGCGTGGCGGGGGGCGAGCCGTTGCGTTTCGCCCAGGACGACATCGTGATGCGCGGTCACGCGATCGAGGTGCGACTGAACGCCGAGGACCCTTCCAACCAGTTCATGCCGTTTCCGGGTACGATTACGGAACTGGTGCTGCCCGACGGGCCGGGCACGCGCTTCGACCACATGCTTTATCGCGGCTACGCGGTTCCGCCGTTCTACGATTCGCTGCTTGGCAAGCTGATCGTATGGGGCGAGGACCGGCCGCAGGCACTGCGGCGGCTTGGCCGCGCATTGGGCGAACTGCGGATCGAGGGGCTGCCGACGACGGCGCCATTGTTCGACGCGTTGCTTGCCGACAACGACGTGCAGGCCGCCGCGGTCCACACGCGTTGGCTCGAGCAGTGGCTCGAGGAGCATTCCGACCGACTGAAGCCGACAGGAGACGCTGGATCATGAGTTGCAGATATGCATATGGCGGCGACGAGCATATCTTCGTCGAGGTCGACGAGGCCATGTCGCTCGAGGCCTTCTTCATCGGTCTGTCGATGTCCAAGGCGGTGCGGGACGCCGACATCAGGGGCGTCACCGAAATCTGCCCGGCCAATGCCTCGTTCCAGATCAAGTTCGACCCCGATCTGATCCGTCCTTCGGATCTGATGGCCGAACTCAAGCGGCTCGAGGCGACGGCGGAAAAGGCCGAGCCGGTGCTGAATACGCGGATCATCGAGATCCCGGTCTATTATCAGGATCCATGGACGCACGAGACGCTGATGCGCTTCCGCGAGCGCCACCAGGACCCCGACGCGACCGATATAGAATATGCGGCCGCCATCAACGGCTATGCGGACGTCGATGCCTTTATCGCCGCGCATTCCGGTGCGCCGTGGTTCGTGTCGATGGTCGGATTCGTGTCGGGCCTGCCGTTCCTCTACCAGAAGGTGGATCGCCTGCGTCAGATCCAGGTCCCCAAATACCTGCGTCCGCGAACCGACACGCCAAGGCTTACCGTCGGCTATGGTGGATGTTTCTCCTGCATCTATTCGGTGCGGGGCGCGGGGGGCTACCAGATGTTCGGCATCACCCCGATGCCCATCTACGACCCCGGGCAGAAGGTCTCATACCTTCAGGACTTCATGGTCTTCTTCAAGCCGGGCGACATCGTGAAGTGGAAACCCATCGGGCGGGCGGAATACGACGCGGCGGTGGCCCAGGTCGATGACGGGGTCTTCATGCCGCGGATGAAGGAGGTGGTCTTCTCGCTCGATGCCTTCAACGCCGACATCGATGGTTCCAACGCGAAGCTGCTGGAGACGCTCTATGCCGATTAACGTGATCTCTGCCGGTATCTCCACCACGATCCAGGATCTCGGGCGTCCGGGCTATTATCATCTCGGAATCCCGCTTGGCGGTGCGATGGACCGGATGGCGCTGCGGACGGCCAATCTTCTGGTCGGCAATCAGGAGGGGGCGGCGGGGCTCGAATGCGTCTTTGTCGGCCCCGAGCTTGAATTCACCGAGGATGCGACGGTTGCTGTTTGCGGCGCCGAATTGCCGCCGAAGGTCGATGGCGAGCAGAGAGAGACCTGGACGGCCTTCGCGGTCAAGGCGGGGCAGGTGCTCTCGTTCGATTTCCTTCAGGCCGGCGCCCGCGCCTATATCGCGATTTCGGGCGGTATCGACACCCCGCCGGTGCTTGGCAGCCGCTCGACCTATGCGATCGGCGCCCTCGGCGGCGTGGAGGGGCGCGCGGTTCTGCCCGGGGATGCCCTGCCGCTTGGCAGGGGAAACGGCAGCGGCCGGGCAGGCAGGAGCGTCCCCCCCGGGCTAAGGCGTCGGCCCGGAAACCCGGCTGAACTGCGCGTCATGCCGGGTCTCTACTGGCACCGCATCACCGAATCCGCCCAGAACCGGTTTTTCGAGGATACGTGGAAGGTGGCGAATGAGGCCGACCGGATGGGATACCGGTTTCAGGGTGGCCACAAGCTTGAATTCGTCGAGCGCGAACAGCCCTTCGGAGCCGGTGCGGACCCCTCCAATATCACCGACGCCTGCTACCCCTACGGCTCCGTGCAGGTTCCGAGCGGCACCGAGCCGATCATCCTTCACCGCGATGCGGTCTCGGGGGGCGGGTATTTCATGATCGGCACCGTGATTTCGGCGGACATGGACCTGATCGGTCAATTGCAACCCCACATGCCGACACGGTTTCTTCGCGTTGACCTGGAGGCGGCTCTTGCGGCGCGCAAGGCCCGTGCCGGGCAGATGAACGCAATTCGCGATACGGTGGCCTGATCGACCGCCTTCCCCGTCCGGCACGTCTGCCGAAGGGGGCTGCGCGGATCCCGGCGCGACGACCCCGCTGACGACACCGGCGGGATGATCCGTCAACGGCGGGATGACCCGGGCAATCCGCGAAGCGCGCGCGCGTCGCGTCCGATCGCGTCTTCCTTCGGGGCGCCGATCATTCCGGCCCGCTCCTGGCCCGGTTTCCGCTCGGCCCAAGGCGCGGCGGCACGCGGGACTAGCGGTTGCTGCGGCCTTCGAACCGTCCGGCATCCTCGGCCGCCCGGCGCAGGGCGCGGGCCTTGTTCACCGTCTCCTGCCACTCGGCCTCGGGGTCGCTGTCATA
>JASBUM010000525.1 GCA_030147905.1 Acidimangrovimonas sp. | reverse complement strand
GGTGATCGGCGTGCCGATCCAGACACGCGCTCTCAACGGGCTCGACAGCCTCTATTCGATCGTCCAGATGCCGCGCGGCTTTCCCGTCGCCACGATGGCGATCGGCTCGGCGGGCGCGGCCAATGCCGGGCTGATGGCGGCGGCGATCCTCGCGCTCAACGATCCGGACCTCGCCGAGCGGCTGGACGCCTGGCGCAAGACACTTTCCGCCTCGATCCCGCAAACCCCCGACGAGACCTGACGATGCCCCGACTCCCGACCCTTGACGCGCCGCTCGGCACCGGCGGCGTGATCGGCATCCTCGGTGGCGGCCAGCTGGGCCGCATGCTGTCGATCGCCGCCGCGCGGCTTGGCCTGCGCTGCCACATCTTCGACCCCGCGCCCCAGCCACCTGCCGCCGACGTGGCCTGGCGCACCACCACCGCCCCCTACGAGGACGCCGCGGCCCTCGCCGCCTTCGCGGCGTCAGTCGATGTCATCACCTACGAGTTCGAGAACATCCCCGCCTCCGCTCTCGATCAGCTTGAATCGCTGCGGCCGATCCGGCCCGGCAGACGCGCGCTCGAGGTCAGTCAGGACCGGATAACCGAGAAGGATTTCCTGACCGGACTGGGGCTGTCGACAGCCCCCTACCGGGCGGTGAACGGCGCCGAGGACCTCGATGCCGCGATCGCCGGGATCGGGCTTCCGGCGATCCTGAAGACCACGCGGCTGGGCTATGACGGCAAGGGTCAGGCCCGCATCATGGCCCCCGGCGATGCGCCGGCCGCACTCGCGGCGATGCAGGGCGCGGCGGCGGTCCTGGAGGGTTTCGTCCGGTTCGAGCGCGAGATCAGCGTTATTGCGGCCCGCGCCGCCGACGGCAGCGTTGCCGCCTTCGATCCGGGTGAGAACGATCACCGCGACGGGATCCTGCATCGCACCCGCGTGCCCGCCCGGGTCCCGCCGGGCCTGCGCAGCGACGCGGTCCTGATCGCGGCGCGGATCCTCGCGGCGCTGGATTATGTCGGCGTGATGGGGGTGGAACTTTTCGTCACCGGCTCGGGTCTCGTCGTCAACGAGATCGCGCCGCGGGTCCACAATTCGGGCCACTGGACGCAGAACGGCTGCGCCGTCGATCAGTTCGAACAGCATGTCCGCGCGGTCGCGGGCTGGCCGCTGGGCGACGGCAAGCGCCACAGCGATGTCGAGATGGTCAACCTGATCGGCGACGAGATCGAGACCATAGCGTCCCTCGCCGCCCGGCCCGCGACGGCCGTCCATGTCTACGGCAAGCCCGAGGCACGCCCCGGCCGCAAGATGGGCCACGTGAACCGCATCCTCGGCCCCGCGGCAAGCTGATCGCAGAGCGCCCGGCCGGATCGCCGGATGGCGCCCCGAGCCGGCCGACGGTCCCCTTTCCGTCCCGTCGATCGCGGCCCCCGGCCCGGTCGTCCGCGCCCCGAGCCAGTTGGGGGCCGGCCGGGGCCGGCGACCCGCCACACCGTGCCAAGCCGGTGCCAAGCCGGTGCCAGGCCGGTGCAATGGCGCGAGAACCTGGCGCGCGCACCGGGGCGCGCGATGGACATTCCATGCGCGCGCGGGCAATCTCGCGCCATGTCCGCCGCGCTGCCATCCACGCCCCGTCTCGCCGTCCGCGCGCTGATCGTCGAAGACGACCGGCTGCTGATCGTCAACGCCTATCCCGGCAACCGGTCGGATCTGTGGTGTGCGCCGGGCGGCGGCGTCATCCGCGGCATCTCGCTGCCGGAAAACCTCTCCCGCGAGGTGCAGGAGGAATGCGGCATCGCGATCAGCGTGGGCGCCCCCTGCATGGTCAACGAATTCCACGATCCCGCGCGCGACTTCCATCAGGTGGACATCTATTTCCGCGCCCGTGCGCTCGGCCCCCTGCCGCACGACTGGACCGATCCCGAGGGCGTGGTGAACCGCCGCCGCTTTGTCACCCGCGGCGAACTGGCCCGGCTTCGCCACAAGCCCGACAGCCTTGCCGAGGCGGCCTGGGGCGGGGCCATGCTCTATGACCCGCTGGAGCCGATCGTCGGCTGAGCGCCATCCGCGCCGGCGCCCGGACCCGCCGTGGCCAAGCCATTGCGCCCGCGGTGCGCAGACAACGCCGCGACCGCGCCCGATCATGATCGCGGGGCTTGCCGGGCCGCCGCGGGCTCGCAGACGCCCTGCCGTTCCGCCCCCCCCCCGCCCCTGTGCGCCGCCAGTGCGTGAAATGAAAAGGGGGCGCCCGAAGGCGCCCCCGATTCATGTCGATGCCGGGTGGCTTACATCATGCCGCCCATGCCGCCCATGCCGCCCATGTCGGGGGCACCGCCGGCCGAGGCCTTGTCCTGCGGCTTGTCGGCAACCATCGCCTCGGTGGTGATCAGCAGGCCAGCGACCGAAGCAGCATCCTCGAGCGCGGTCCGCACGACCTTGGCCGGGTCGATGACGCCGAACTTGAACATGTCGCCATATTCCTCGGTCTGGGCGTTGAAGCCGAACTTGGCGTCGTTCGATTCGCGGATCTTGCCCGCGACGACCGAGCCATCGACGCCGGCGTTCTGCGCGATCTGACGCAGCGGAGCCTCGAGCGCCTTGCGCACGATGGTGATGCCCGCATCCTGGTCCGAGTTCTGGCCCTTGAGATCGGCCAGCACCTTCGACGCCTGGATCAGCGCCACGCCACCGCCGACGACGATGCCTTCCTGCACCGCCGCGCGAGTCGCGTTGAGCGCGTCATCGACGCGATCCTTGCGCTCTTTCACTTCCACTTCGGTCATGCCACCGACGCGGATGACGGCGACGCCGCCGGCCAGCTTCGCGACACGCTCCTGCAGCTTCTCGCGGTCGTAGTCGCTGGTGGTTTCCTCGATCTGCGCCCGGATCTGGCTGACGCGCGCGGCGATCTCGGCCTTGTCGCCTGCGCCGTCGACGATGGTCGTCGCGTCCTTGGTGATCGAGATCTTCTTGGCGGTGCCCAGCATGTCGAGCGTGACATTCTCGAGCTTCATGCCCAGATCGTCCGAGATCACCTGGCCGCCGGTCAGGATCGCGATGTCCTGAAGCATGGCCTTGCGACGGTCACCGAAGCCCGGAGCCTTGACGGCGGCGATCTTCAGCCCGCCACGCAGCTTGTTGACCACCAGCGTGGCCAGCGCCTCGCCTTCCACGTCCTCGGAGATGATCAGCAGCGGCTTTTGCGACTGGATCACCGCCTCGAGCAGCGGCACCATCGGCTGCAGCGACGACAGCTTCTTCTCGTGCAGCAGGATGCGGCAGTCTTCGAGTTCGGCAATCATCTTGTCGGTGTTGGTGACGAAGTAGGGCGACAGGTAGCCGCGGTCGAACTGCATGCCCTCGACCACTTCGGTCTCGGTCTCGAGGCCCTTGTTCTCTTCGACGGTGATGACACCCTCGTTGCCG
>JASBUM010000515.1 GCA_030147905.1 Acidimangrovimonas sp. | reverse complement strand
CGCATGAATGGGCAGCGGCGATCGTCGCGGAACTGGCGGCGATGCCCAACGTGCGGCTGATGCCGCGCACCACCGTGACGGGCGCCTATGACGGCGGCACCTACGGCGCGCTGGAGCGGGTGGCACTGCACCGGCCGGCCGGGCCCGATCTGCCGCGCGAATGTTTCTGGCGCATCCATGCCCGGCAGGCGGTGCTTGCGGCCGGCGCGCTTGAACGCCCGATCGCCTTTCCCGGCAACGACCGCCCCGGCGTGATGCTGGCGGGTGCGCTGCGCGCCTATCTCAACCGCTGGGGGGTGGCGCCGGGCCGGCGGGTGGCGGTGTTCACCAACAACGACGACGGCAGGCGCACGGCCGCCGATCTGGCCGAGGCGGGGCTCGAGGTCGCGGCAGTGATCGACGCCCGCCCCGAGGCGTCGTCGGCGGGGAACCACCCGCTCTATCGTGGGGCGCGGGTGGTGGGAACGCGCGGCCGGCTGGGGCTGCGCACACTTGCTGTCGAGGGCGCCAACGGACGCGAGCGGATCGAGGCGGACTGCCTTGCGGTTGCGGGCGGCTGGAACCCGACCGTGCATCTAAGCGCCCACATGAACGCGCGGCCGGTCTGGGACGAGGCGATCGCGGCCTTCGTTCCGGCCGCGGGCGCGGTTCCGGGGCTGCATCCGTGCGGCGCGGCGGCGGGCGTCTTCGGCACCGCCGCCTGTCTTGCCGACGGATTGCGCGCGTCCCGCACGGCCTTGCAGGCGCTTGACCGCGCGGCGCCCGAGCTTGCGGCGCCGCGGGCCGAGGACGGCCGCTACGACATCGCGCCCCTGTGGGCGGTCGAGGCCCCCGGACGCGCGTGGCTCGACTTCGCCAATGACGTCACGACCAAGGATGTCCGGCTGGCGGCGCAGGAGAACTTCGCCTCGGTCGAGCATATGAAACGCTACACCACCCAGGGCATGGCCCCCGACCAGGGCCGGAACTCCAATACCGGCGCGCTCGCCATCCTCGCCGATGCCACCGGCCGCACCATCCCCGAAACGGGCACCACCACCTTCCGTCCGCCCTATCAGCCGGTGTCGATCGCGGCGATGGGGGCGGGCGGGCGCGGCGCGGGCTTTGCGCCCCGGCGCCTGACCACGTCGCATGCCGCGGCCGTTGCACGCGGCGCGCCGATGATCGAGGCCGGCCTGTGGTACCGCCCGTCCTATTTCCCCCTGCCGGGCGAGGGGTTCTGGCGCGAGAGCTGCGACCGCGAGGTGACCTCGGTGCGCCGCAGGGTCGGGGTCTGCGATGTCTCGACGCTGGGCAAGATCGACATCCAGGGCGAGGACGCGGGGCGCTTTCTCGATCTGGTCTATGCAAACACCTTCTCGACGCTGAATCCGGGGCGGGTGCGCTACGGGCTGATGCTGCGCGAGGACGGCCATGTGATGGACGACGGCACCACCGCCTGCCTCGCCCCGGGTCATTACCTGATGACGACCACCACCGCCGCGGCCGGCCAGGTGATGCGGCATCTCGAATTCGTCCATCAGGCCCATGTGCCCGACTGGGACGTGCGGATGATCTCGGTCACCGAGGCCTGGGCACAGTTCGCAATCGCCGGGCCTATGTCGCGCCAATTGCTCGATACCATTCTCGATCGGCCGCTGCCGGGGGCGAGCTTTGCCTTCATGGCCTGTGGCGCGGTCACGGTGGGCGGGGTCGCCGCGCGGCTGTTCCGGATCTCGTTCTCGGGCGAACATGCCTATGAGATTGCGGTGCCCGCGCGCTATGGCGCCGCGCTGTGGCGCGATCTGGTGGCGCGGGCCGAAAGCCTCGGCGGCGGTGCCTACGGGATGGAGGCGCTCAACGTGCTGCGGATCGAGAAGGGCCTTCTGACCCACGCCGAGATCCACGGCCGCACCACCGCGTTCGACCTCGGGCTCGAACGGATGGTCAGCGCGCGCAAGGATTGCATCGGCAAGGCCGCGGCCGGGCGCCCGGGCCTGTCGGGGCCGGAGCGCGAGCAATTCGTCGGGCTGCGGCCGGCTGACCCGGCGCGCCAGATCTGGGCCGGTGCGCATCTCTTCGCCCCGGCTGCGGCGGCGGTGCGCGAGAACGCGCAGGGCTATGTCACCTCCTCGGCCTGGTCGCCCGAATGCGAAAGCTTCATCGCGCTGGCCTTCCTGCGCAACGGCCGCGCACGCCACGGCGAACGGATCCGCGTGGTCGACCATCTGCGCCAGTCCGACATGGAGGTGATCGTGACCGATCCGGTTTTCATCGACCCCGAGGGAGGGCGTGCCCGTGACTAGCCAGCCCGAAGCCAGCCGCCCCGTACCGGATCAGCAGATGACGGATCAGCAGATGGCCGGCGCGCCCCTGACGGGACTGACCGGCATCCGCCTGATCGCGACCCCGCCCTTCGGCCCCGACAGCGCGTTCGAGGCCGGGGGCCTTAGCCTCGCCCCGGCCGATCCCGGGCGGATCACCGCGATCGCCCCCTTTCGCGGGCAGACGGGCGCGGTGACGGCGGCGCTGCGCGACGCCTGCGGGCTGGGCTTTCCCGACCCCGGCCGCGTGCTGGAAGGCGACGGCGTCCGCATCGCGTGGAGCGGGCGCGGCCAGGCCTTTCTCTTCGCCGCCGATCCGGCGCCGCTGACCGGGCTTGCGGCCCTTGTCGATCAGACCGATGCCTGGGCCACGCTGCATCTGACCGGACCGGACGCGGCCGAGGTGATGGCCCGTCTGGTGCCGATCGATCTGCGCCCCGCCGCCTTCGGCCCCGGACACAGCGCGCGCGCACCGCTCGGCCATATGATGAGCATGATCATCCGCATTCCCGACGGGCTGGAGGTTCTCGTCTTCCGCTCGATGGCCCAGACCGCACGCGACGAGATCGCGGCCGCGATGCGCGCCCGCGTGGCGCGTGCCGCAGGCTGATTGCGCCCGCGGCAGCCGGTGCGCGCCGGCCGGCTGCGCCACCGCGGCATCTGGACAGCGCGCCCGCCGCGTCGGATATTTACGGCCATGAGTCTTCCGCCCGGCTTTCTCGACGAACTCCGCACCCGCCTGACGCTGTCGCAGGTCGTCGGGCGCAAGGTGATATGGGATCAGCGCAAGTCGAACCAGGCTCGGGGCGATTTCTGGGCGCCCTGCCCCTTTCACCATGAAAAGACCGCCAGCTTCCACGTCGATGACGCGAAGGGCTTCTACTACTGCTTCGGATGTCACGCCAAGGGCGACGCGATCAGCTTCCTGCGCGAGACCGAGAACCTGAGCTTCATCGAAGCGGTCGAGCTGCTGGCACGCGAGGCCGGCGTGACCATGCCCGAACGCGACCCGCAGGCTGCCGAACGTGCCGACCGCCGCAACGAACTGACCGAGATCGTGGAGATGGCGGTGCAGTTCTACCGCCTGCAACTGGGCACGACCGCGGGCGCGCGGGCGCGCGACTACCTTGCCGGCCGGCGGCTGGATGCGGGCGCGCAGGACCGGTTCGGGATCGGCTTCGCCCCCGAGGGGCGCCAGGCGCTGTGGAGCCATCTGCGCGGCAAGGGCGTCGATGCCGACCGGATCGTCGCCGCCGGGCTCGCGATCAGGCCCGAGGACGGCGGCCAGCCCTATGACCGTTTCCGCGGCCGGATCATCTTTCCGATCCGCGACGGGCGCGGCCACGCGATCAGCCTCGGCGGGCGCGCGCTCGACCCGGCGGCGCGGGCGAAATATCTCAACGGGCCCGAGACCGCGATCTTCGACAAGGGGCGCAGCCTGTTCAACCTCGCCCCCGCGCGCGCCGCCGCCGGCCGCGGCGAGCCGCTGATCGTGGCCGAGGGCTACATGGACGTGATCGCGCTGAGCGAGGCGGGATTCGCCGCCGCGGTCGCACCGCTGGGCACCGCCATCACCGAGGAACAGCTGCGGCTTTTGTGGCGCGTCGCGCCCGAGCCGGTGATCGCGCTCGACGGCGACAAGGCGGGGCTGCGCGCGGCGATGCGGCTGATCGATCTCGCGCTGCCGATGCTGGAAGCCGGCCGGTCGCTGCGCTTTTGCGTGCTGCCCGCCGGGCAGGACCCCGACGACCTGATCCGCGGCGCCGGGCCGCAGGCCATGGCGCAACAGATCGAGGCGGCGCGACCGATGGTCGAGCTGCTGTGGCAGCGCGAGACCGAGGGCCGCGACTTCGACAGCCCCGAACGGCGCGCGGCGCTCGACAAGCGGTTGCGCGCGCTATTGCGCACGATCGCCGACCCCGGACTGCGCCACCATTACGGCACCGCGCTGGCCGAACGCCGCGCGGCCCTGTTCGGCCCCGCGCGAATCGCCGCACCGGGTTCCGGCGGGGAATGGCGCGGCGATCGCGCGGAGCGGGCCGGCACATATTCCTCCGGCACCGCGGGGCGCGGGAAATGGCAGGGCCGGACCTCCGCTGCCGCGCCCCGCCCCAGCACCCGCGCCTCTGCGCTTGCAGCCGCGCCGGAAACCGCAGCGGGCGGCGAATACCTGCACGAGGCGGTGATCCTCGCAACCCTCGTCGTCCATCCCGGACTGATCGCGCGGTTCGAGCCGGAGCTGGTTCGGCTCGACCTCGGAAGTCCCGGACACGAACGCCTGCGCGCCGCCATCCTGACCCATGCCGACGCCCCGGATCTGCGTGAAAAAATCGCCGCAGAGGCCGGTGATGCCCTTGAAAAACTCTTTTCGCTGGCCCACGTCCAGATCGCGCCACCGGTGCGCAAGACCGACGATGAAGCCTTTGCCGCCCTGTGCCTTGCCGAGGAGCTTGCCAAGCTCGAAGCGCAGCGTGCCGTCGATCGCGAAACGGCCGATGCGATGGCAGATCTCGACGGGCTGGCGGACGAAGGGCTGACCTGGCGTCTGTCGCAGGCCACGGCCGCGCGCCACCGTGCCGCCAGGGCGGGGCAGACCGACGGTCAGGATCTGGGCGAGGACCGCAATGCGCTCTCGCGCCACCTTCAGGAACTGATCGACGCACAGATTTGGGTAAAGAATAAGGGCTAGGCGCTTTCCCTCCCTGTGATTCGCGCTAATGATTCGATAAACCGACGGGAACGATTCGCCCCTCCAAGGAGCTTTCATGGCCGCAAAAGACGCCGAAGACGCCAAGACCGAAGAGCAGGAGCCGGAAACCTCGCTGGACATGAGCCAGGCGGCGGTCAAGCGCATGATCACTGACGCGCGCGAGCGCGGCTATATTACCTATGATCAGCTCAACCAGGTGCTTCCGCCCGAACAGGTCTCTTCCGAGCAGATCGAGGACGTGATGTCGATGCT
>JASBUM010000514.1 GCA_030147905.1 Acidimangrovimonas sp. | reverse complement strand
CTTGCCCTTGGCATCATGATCCCGATCCGTCTGGGCACGGTGGCGATCCTTCAGATGATGGCCGCGACGCATCTGGTGAACACACTTCTGGCGCTGATCCTGGTCTACACGGCGCAGGGGCTGCCGCTGGCCACCTTCATCCTGTCGGAGTTCATGAAATCGGTCTCGGACGACCTCAAGGACGCGGGCAGGATCGACGGGCTGTCGGAATATCGTATCTTCTTTACCCTGGTGCTGCCGCTGGTGCGGCCGGCGATGGCGACGGTGGCGGTCTTCACAATGATCCCGATCTGGAACGACCTGTGGTTCCCGCTGATCCTCGCCCCGGCGGAAGCGACCAAGACCGTCACCCTCGGCGCGCAGATGTTCATCGGCCAGTTCGTCACCGACTGGAACGCGGTGCTGGCATCGCTGTCGCTGGCGATCCTGCCGGTGCTGGTTCTCTACCTCGTGTTCTCGCGCCAGCTGATCCGGGGCATCACCGCGGGGGCCGTGAAATGATCCGCACGCTTGTCGCAGGCCTGGGCAACATGGGACGCAGCCATGCGCTCGCCTATCACCGCGACCCCGCGTTCCAGATCGTCGGGTTGGTGAACCGGTCGGCGCCGGTTCTGGACGCGGAGCTGTCGCGCTATCCCATCGGCAGGGATTTTGCCGAGGCGCTGAATCGACTGGGGCCAGACCTCGTGTCGATCGCCACCTATTCGGACAGCCATGCCGAACTGGCCATCGCCGCGATGGAAGCCGGCGCCGATGTCTTCGTCGAAAAGCCTCTGGCAACGACCGTCGCCGACGCGCGCCGCGTGATCGATTGCGCGGAGCGGACCGGACGGAAGGTGGTGGTGGGATATATCCTTCGCCACCACCCAAGCTGGCAGCGCCTGATCGCGGAAGCACGCGACCTTGGCGGGCCTTACGTGTTTCGGCTGAACCTGAACCAGCAGTCCAAGGGTCCGACGTGGGAGGTACACTGGGCGTTGATGCAAACCACGCCCCCGATCGTCGATTGTGGTGTGCACTACGTCGACGTGATGCTTCAGATCACCGACGCGCCGGCGGTCGAGGTGCGCGGGATGGGCCTGCGTCTGTCGCCGGAGATCGCCGGGGACATGTACAACTATGGCCATTTTCAGGTGCTGTTTGCCGACGGATCGCTGGGCTGGTACGAGGCGGGCTGGGGCCCGATGATGTCCGATACGGCCTTTTTCGTGAAAGATGTGGTCAGCCCCAACGGCGCGGTGTCGATCCGCATGCCGGAAGGCGCACGGTCGGACGATATCGAGACGCATACGAAAACATCGGTTCTTCGCATCCACCGCGTCGCCGCGGACGATCGGGATATCTCGATGGCCGACGAGCCGGGCCACCAGAAATTGTGCGAGGGCCAAGCGGCCTTCGTTGCGCGCGCCATCACCGAAGACCTCGACCTATCCCGCCACCTGTCGGAGGCAGTCCAGTCGCTCGCCATCTGCCTTGCGGCGGATGACAGCGTCCGTTCGGGCCGCCCGGTAAACATGAAGGAAGCCCCATGGGCGCTCTGAGCCTTTCCGCCGTCACCAAGTCCTTTGGCAATCTGGAAGTCATCAGCGACGTCAGCCTGGACGTGAAGGACGGAGAATTCTGCGTGTTCGTAGGCCCGTCGGGCTGCGGCAAATCCACCCTGCTGCGCATGATCGCGGGGCTTGAGGATGTGACCTCGGGCGCGGTGAAGATCGACGGCGCTCGGGTCAACCTGACCCCGCCATCGAAACGCGAAATCGCGATGGTGTTCCAGTCCTACGCGCTCTATCCACACCTGACGGTGCGCGAGAACATGGGCCTTGCGCTGAAGCAGGCGGGCGAGAATCGCGCTGACATTGCCGCCTCCGTCGAACGGGCGGCTGCCATGCTGTCGCTGGAGCCGCTGCTTGCGCGTCGTCCGGCCGAACTTTCGGGCGGCCAGCGTCAGCGGGTGGCAATCGGCCGGGCCATCGTGCGCAAGCCCAAGCTGTTCCTGTTCGACGAACCCCTGTCCAATCTCGACGCCGCTCTGCGGGTGCAGACAAGGATCGAGATCGCGCGGCTGCACCGCGAGCTTGCCGCGACGATGATCTACGTCACCCACGATCAGGTCGAGGCGATGACACTGGCAGACCGTATCGTGGTGCTGAATGCGGGCAGGATCGCGCAGGAGGGCCGCCCGATGGAGCTTTACAATGACCCGAGGAACACCTTCGTCGCGGGCTTTATCGGCTCGCCGCAGATGAATTTCCTGAAGGCTGGCGCCCTGGGCCTGCGCGGCGAGACCATGGGCATCCGTCCCGAACACCTGGCCATCAGCCGCAGCAAGGGAGAGATCCCCGGCACCGTCAGCCTTGTCGAACATCTGGGCGGCGAGACGAACGTCTATGTGCGGACCGAGCCCCACGGCCTTCTGACCGTGCGCCTCTTCGGCGAGAGCGATTTCGCCATGGACGAAACCGTCTACCTGACGCCCGAGACCGAACGTCAGTTTCTCTTCGATGCCGGCGGCGACCGGCTGCGCGGGTGACGCCGCCACCGGGGGCGCCTCTACTTGTCGGATCGCCGCAGGGCCGGATCGCGGCACCGGACAGGGCCAGCCAGATCCCCGAGGACCGGAAGATCGGCGATACTGTCCCGGCCGCGCTCTCCGTCATGGGCGATGCCGTTCTTCTCCTCTGATCCGCCGGGGAAGGCCCCTGCCCCGCCCGGGGGGAGGGCTGCCGAGGACCGCATTGCGTCGGATCGCGTGACGCCATGGCAGGATCCAACCACGCGGCAGAACCGCAAGCGAGGCTCGCATTCCAGCCGGCAGGATGCCGGGAAAGCGGGTGCGTCAGTTCCTTCGGGGGTCGAAACGCCGCGGATCGCGCGGCGCCCTTCATCTGTCCGGGCCAGCCGCGGACTCCGGGCTGTGTCTCCTGGCGGTGAGGGGGAAGCTTCGATCGCGATACGCGGGGAATTGTCGCAGACGGTACCGACGGAGGTGCACCGGGCCTTCGGCGTCTCGTGCCGGGTATTCGGCACCTCACGGGATTGCCGCGACCTCGTGCAACGTTCCATGTCGCGCCGCCGCCGGGGCCCCGTTCAGAGGCCGAAGACATGAACCTTGATCGCGCGATCCGGATCGTCGTTGCCGCCCGTCGCGGGCAAGGCGGGAGCAAGGGCGCCGCGACATCCTCCGGTCGTTCCGGCGGATGGTGTCGCCGGGCTATTCCCCTTGGGTCTCGTCCGGATCTTCATGCCCCAGCCGGATCGCCCGAAGCCTTGCGGTTTTCTCGGCCCTGAGCCGGGTTTCGCTTTCGGTGATGGTGCGCGCGGCTGCGCTCATCCGATCATAGGGTGTCATGGGTTTGGGCAATTCCGGCATGAACCGGCTCTTCGCCTTGCGGTCCTTCGACAAGATAGGGTCCCTCGGCTCTTGCACGGGTCTCGGTGAAAGTCACAGGGGCGCGGGCGCCCCTGTGTCATCCTCACCTCAAGCGAGAACCAGATTGATCGCCGCCTCCCGGCCATCGCGACCGGTCTCGATGTCGAAGTGAACGGCCTGACCGTCCTTGATTTCCCGCAGGCCGGCGCGTTCGACGGCCGAGATGTGCAGGAAGATGTCCTTGTTGCCATGGGCCGGGGCGATGAAGCCGAAGCCTTTGGCGGAATTGAACCATTTCACGGTGCCACTGGCCATCGTGATGTTCCTCTCGTGGTTTTTTGCCGCTCACGGAATGCAGCGGCCCGGCAGCTCATTGTCGATGGCTGGGCCGCGAGGGAACAGGTCATGGAAAATCAGGTTGCCCCATGCATATGTGCCCTCATGCACAAAAATGCAAGGAATTTCGCTGTAATTGTCGCATTTTCGCACAAAATGCCTGCGCGGGGAAAGGCCTGCAAACCGGAAAGGGGCGGCCTCCGAAAAGGCCGCCGCCCCCGGCATCGCGTTGCGGTGTGAATGCCGCTCGGCCGGCTCAGGCCGCGACGCGCTGGCCCTGACGCTGACGACCATGCCGCGCGGGACGACCTTTGCCCTGGGCGCGCTTCGGCTGGGCGGCGGGGCCGGCCGACGCGGGTGCGGCGCCCACGGTCGGGATCGCGCGGCCCATCACCTTCTCGATCGCGCGCAGGTCGGCGATCTCGTCAGGGGCACAGAAGGCGATGGCGGTGCCGTCACGCCCGGCCCGCGCGGTGCGGCCGATGCGGTGGACGTAATTGTCCGGCACATTCGGCAGATCGAAGTTGTAGACGTGGCGCACCGCGGGGATGTCGAGGCCGCGCGCCGCGACGTCGGTCGCAACCAGGATGCGCAGCTCCGCGTCCTTGAAGGCCTTCAGCGCGCGGTTGCGCTGCCCCTGGCTCTTGTTGCCGTGGATCGCAGCCACCGAAAAGCCCTGCTTTTCCAGCCCGCGCGCCAGTTTGTCCGCGCCGTGCTTGGTGCGGGTGAAGACCAGCGCCAGCTCGTCTCGGTGGCCGTCCAGCAGCTCGGCCAGCAGCGGCGTCTTGGCGGCCTGGTCGACATGGTGGACGCGCTGGTCGATCTTGTCGGCGGGCTTGCCCGGAGGGCTCACCTCGATGCGGACCGGGTTCGTCAGGTAGGCGGTCGCGATCTCTGCCATGTTCTTGGGCATGGTCGCCGAGAAGAGCAGCGTCTGGCGTTCCTTCGGCAGAAGCTTCGCAATCTGGCGCAGGGCGTGGATGAAGCCGAGGTCGAGCATCTGGTCGGCCTCGTCGAGGACCAGAAAGCGCGTGCGCTCCAGCCGCACGGCCTGACGCTCGATCAGGTCGATCAGCCGACCCGGCGTCGCCACGAGCAGGTCGAGGCCGCGGCTCAGCCGGTTGATCTGCGCGTTGATCGAGCCACCGCCGACCACGAGGCCGACCCGCAGGTGGGTGCCGCGCAGGTAGGTGTTCAGGCTTTCCTGGATCTGTTTGGCCAGTTCGCGGGTAGGTGCCAGGATGAGGCCGGTCACGGTCTTCGGTTCCGGCGCCTTGCCAAGCCCGAGCAGCGCTTGGGCGATCGGCAGGCCGAAGGCTGCCGTCTTGCCGGTGCCGGTCTGCGCGAGGCCCATCACGTCACGCCCCTCGAGGGCGGCGGGAATGGCGCGGGACTGGATCGGGGTAGGCTCGAGGATGCCGTCCTTCCTGAGGTTGGCAAGGAGGTTGGGGCGAAGCCCCATCATTTCGAATGTCATGAGAATGTCCTGAAGGGGCAGCGCCCGTGCCGGGCGTATGCCGCATGGATTTGCGCCGCCGCGCGTCATGCGCGGGGTCGCGACTGGGGGGCGCGACACTCTGACCCGGGGCCGGATTGCCCTGTGGCCGTCGTCGCGTCGGCCCCTTGCGTGTTGGGGAACCTATAAGGCGGGATGTTCCGTGTTATCGGGCCTTCCCGGCCCGGGCCTGCTCACGCGGCAGGAAACATCTGTCATGGACATGGGCCTTGCGCTTCATTATGTCAACCGACAATGCGAAGAGGCGCCATGTGCCACGCTTGTGCCTGACACACCAGCCTGTCACCCTCCTCGCGAAGTTCCGTGCAGGCAGTCCCGGCCGCGACATCGCGCCTGGCACTGCATCAGCCTGCAGCGATGCCCCCTGGCCCGTGCGATACGAGCCAGGACCATCCTCCGGCAGAACCATTGATCGCGGCCACGGCCGCCCGGCTCGGCGGCATCCGCGCGAAAGGATCACGACATATGAGTGAGGCGTCCGAAGCGGCCCGCGAGACAGACGAGCAAAGCGGCAAATACTGGGTCCGCGTGCTGGCAAGATACCGCGAGCCGTCCTCCCCGCGCAGCATCCTCGAACTGGCGCTGACGCTGGTTCCCTTCGTGCTGCTGATAGGGTTTGCATGGTGGGCGCTGTCGGTCAGCTACCTGCTGGCCGGGACGATCTCGGCGCTGAACGGGGCGTTCCTCGTGCGATTGTTCATCATCCAGCACGATTGCGGCCACAACTCCTTCTTCCGGAACCGGCATGTGAACGACTGGATCGGCCGCGCTCTCGGCGTGCTGACGCTGACCCCCTACGACGTCTGGCGTCAGACCCACGCAATCCACCATTCCGCGACCGGCAATCTCGACCGGCGCGGGATCGGCGATGTTCCGACGCTCACCTTGCGCGAATATCGCGCGGCATCGCGCTGGAAGCGGCTGACCTATCGCATCTGCCGCAACCCGTTCTTCCTGTTCGGGGTGGCGCCGGTCTACCTGTTCTTCGTGCAGAACCGCCTGCCGTTGGGGCTGATGCGCTCGGGGCGCAAATACTGGGTCAGCGCGATGGTAACCAACGTCGGGATTGCGGCGCTGGTGGGGGCTGGCATCTACTTTGCCGAAGGGTTGTCGGCGCTGCTGCTGATCTTGCCGATGACACTGGTCGGTGCCTCTGCCGGGGTCTGGCTGTTCTACGTCCAGCACCAGTTCGAGGACGCCCACTGGAACCGCGAGCCACAGTGGCAGATCCACGATGCGGCGCTTCACGGCAGTTCTCACTACGTGCTGCCGCCGGTGCTGCGCTGGTTTACCGGCAACATCGGCATCCACCATGTTCACCACCTCTACAGCCGCATCCCCTTCTACCGGCTGACCGAGGTGCTGCGCGATCACCCGGCCCTGGACCAGGCGCAGCGCCTGACCCTGCGCGAAAGCTTGCATTGCGCACGCCTGCACCTGTGGGACGAAAGCCGCCGCAAGTTGCTGTCCTTCGCCGAGGCGCGGGCGGCCTGAGGGTGGTGTCAGGACCCATTGATCGGCCTGTGAACTCGGTGCCTTTGTGATTCACGCTCCCGAACTGATGGGGCATCCGCGATGTTCTGGCTATGAGACCTGACCCTGCCGCCTATTCGGAGGCTCCGCGCGCTCCGTAGCTTTCGGCGATCTTCTCGGCCTTGCGCTCCGGCTTGTCGGTGTAGGCGGACTGGTCTCCCCTCGGCGTGGTTTTTTCCTCCTTGATAAGGCCCGGCCGGCGAGGGGCCGGCCGGGCGGTGTCATGGGTCAGGCGACGCGGTCCCAGAACCGCAGGGCGCCGCAGGCCTTGATAAAGGTGGGCGCGTCCGACGGCTTGTCGAGCGTCACCACCCCGTTGTCGCGCCCGGTCACGCCGGCCGCGTCCAGCAGCGCCGTCGCCGCCTTCGAGACGGCGATGAACTTGGCATGGGCGAAGGCGTCGGCGGCGAAACTGCGGGCGGGGTGCATGTCGGCGATGCCGGCGATGCCCTTCTCCGACCCGAGGATCGCGACCGCGTCGTAAAGGACCGAGGGGCCGCCGTCGATCTTCTGCTGCGCCGGAAGGGTCTTGCCGTTCGACAGGACAACGCCGCCGACACTGGGGCCGATCACCTCGATCATGCCGCCGGCCTTCTTCACAGCCTCGAAAATCGCGTCGACCAGCCCCGCATCGGCGCCCTCGGTCAGCAGCAGGCCAAGCTTGCGGCCCTTGAACTGACCCGGCGCGTTCTTCAGGATTGACAGCTTGTCGGAGACGGGGAGATCGACCGGCGCGCGGGCCGGCTTGGCCGCGGCGGGCACCTTCTTCATCCCCAGCATGTCCGCGACCTTACTCGCCAGATCCGCGTCGATATTCGGCAGATGGGAGACCACGCGCTCGCGGATTTCCGGCGCCTCGACCTTTGACAGCTCGAAAGTCAGGGCGTCGGCGATATGGTCCTGCTCCACCGGCGTCTGGCTTAGGTAGAACTGCCGCGCCTGGCTGTAATGGTCGGCGAAAGCCTCGGCCCGGATGCGACGCTTCTCGCCCTCCACCGGTTCTGGCAGGCTTTCGAACCCGGCCTTCGGATCGGCGCGCGGGCCGCCCTGCGCCCAGGAGTTCGGCTCGTAATTCGCGCGGCCCGCGGGCCCGTGCATCGCCATGTGGCCGTCCTGCTGAAAGTGATGGAACGGACAGCGCGGGGCATTGATCGGGATATGGGTGAAGTTCGGCCCGCCAAGCCGTTTGGTCTGGGTGTCGAGATAGGAGAAGTTGCGTCCCTGCAACAGCGGGTCGTTGGTGAAATCGACGCCCGGCACGATGTTCTGCGTGCAGAAGGCGACCTGCTCCGTCTCGGCAAAGAAATTGTCGACCACGCGGTCGAGGACCAGCCGGCCGATGATCCGCACCGGCACCTGTTCCTCGGGGATCAGCTTGGTCGCGTCGAGCACGTCGAATTCGAACTGGTCGGCGAAATCGTCGTTGAAAACCTGCACGCCAAGCTCCCATTCCGGGAAATCGCCGGACTGGATCGCCGACCACAGGTCGCGGCGGTGAAAGTCGGGATCGGCGCCGTTGATCTTCAGCGCCTCGTCCCAGACCACCGACTGCATCCCCAGCTTCGGCTTCCAGTGGAACTTCACGTAGCTGCCCTTGCCCTCGGCATTGACCAGCCGGAAGGTGTGAACGCCGAACCCTTCCATGAAGCGGAAGCTGCGGGGAATGGCGCGGTCGGACATGATCCACATCACCATGTGCATCGCCTCCGGCATCAGCGAGATGAAATCCCAGAAGTTGTCATGTGCGGTCTGCGCCTGCGGGAAACCGCGATCCGGTTCCGCCTTGGCGGCATGGATCAGGTCGGGGAACTTCATCGCGTCCTGGATGAAGAAGACCGGCATGTTGTTGCCGACGATGTCCCAGTTGCCATCCTCGGTGTAAAGCTTGACGGCAAAGCCGCGGACGTCGCGGGCAAGGTCGGCCGAGCCCTTGTTGCCCGCCACGGTCGAGAAGCGGACAAAGGCGGGCACGCGGTTGCCGGCCTTCTGGAAGAGGCTTGCGCGCGACAGTTCGGGGATCGCCTCGGTGATCTCCAGATAGCCATGCGCGCCGTAGCCGCGGGCGTGGACCACCCGCTCCGGTATGCGCTCATGGTCGAAGTGGAAGATCTTCTCGCGGAAATGAAAATCCTCGAGCAGGGTCGGCCCGCGGGCACCGGCCTTCAGGCTGTTCTGGTCGTCCGCCACGGGCACCCCCTGCGCGGTGGTCATGCGCGCGCCCTGGCCCTTGGGCGTCTGGTGCAACTCGCCACCCGCGCCCCGGGTCACGGGATGCTCGGTGATATCGTTGGAGGACTGGCTGTCGGCGGTCGGTTTGTAGAGGGGTGCATCTGCCACGGCAATCTCCTGTCATTCCCCCCGTCCTCCTGTCATTCCCCCGTCGGGGCGATGTCTCGGGGGCTTTTCCTTGGAGTATTGAAAACCCTTTCGGGCCGGTGGATGTTCCGGCACAATCTGCGGGTGCGCGGGTTTCGTCCTGCCAGGATGATGTGCCGCGCCCGGACGGCGCAAAGCGCGCGGGCAAGGAACTACGGAGAAAGCGAAGAATACCATCCCGCGCGGTTGCCGCACGTCGCGCCGGCCGGAGGCCCTCACTCCTCGACGAGGGCGGCTCGGGCGGAGGGGAACGGCAGTGCGGCCGGCGGCGGAAGGGGCGCCGAGCGAAGCTGCCGCCGGGCCAGTAGCCGGGCGGCGAAGGCCAGACGCTCCGCCCCGCCGGGGCGGCGGCGCAGCGCCGCGACGCAGCTTCGAAGCGCTGCCAGATCGCTCAGCACGTCGCCGATCACCGGTGCGGCACCCCGGCCCCCTTCCCCCGCGGGGAGGTGCCGGGCGAGCATCTCGTCCAGCGGGCGGAGCGCGGAATCCGCAACCGGAAGCCCGGCCAGCCGGGCGGCGATATTGGTGGCCATGCCGAAGGGCGCCCGCCCGTCGGACCGCAGCGAGACGCGGACCACCGCATCCTCGACCTGCCGCCAGCGGTAACCGAGGCGGAACATCCGGTGCACGATCTCCCGGTCCTCGCCGCTGGTCAACCGCCGGAAGCCGCCCGCCTGCCGGTAGGCCGCCGCCCGAAAACCGAGGTTGGCGCCGCCGGCGAGGATCAGCCCGCCGCGATGGCCCGCAGGATCCATCAGCCGCTCGAACTCCCGGCTCAGGCAGCAATAGGCCTCCTCGCGCGCAGCGGCGCGCAGGAAGGCTTCAGGGAAAGCAGCCGCCTCGCTGTCCATCGCCTCTATCCGGCCGGCGACCACGTCCGCCGGCCCGAGCGCGGACAGCATCCGCGCGATCCAGTCCGGTGCGGCGGTGCCGTCGGCATCGGTGGTCAGGATCGTCTCCGCCCGCGGGCACCAGCGCGCGGCGGCGGCACAGCCAAGGCGCCGCGCCGCGCCAACACCACCATGTCGCAGGTCGCGCCGGACGAGCACCAGCGGCAGATCCAGCATCACCCCCCGCGCCCGCGCCACCTCGGCGGTGTCGTCTGTGGTGTTGTTGACCACCAGCACCACCGCCGCCCGCGCCGCCACCATCTGCGGTGCCAGCGCGGCAAGGCAGGCGCCGATTCGCTGGCCCTCGTTGCACGCGGGGATGACCACGGCCACCTGCGCCGTATCGAGGCGGCGACCGCGCAGGGCCGCACATTGCGTCAAACGGCGCATCGGCATCACGGCGCCGTTCATGCCCGCCCGCCTCCGGTTGCGAGGTCGAGGCGGAAGCCCGGCCCCGGGCGCAGGCAGGCGAACCGGCGCCGCGACGCCGAAAGGTAAAGCTGCAGTGCCTCCGGCCCTTCCAGCGGATTGCCGCTGGGGCCGAGCCATGTGGCGCACAGCACGTCGGCCGCGGGCCAGCGCCGGTCGATCTGCGCCGCCAGATCCGCGATCCCTTCGGGCGACAGGAAATACAGGATCTCCGACAGCAGGATCAGGTCGTGATCGCCGTCAGGCAGCGGCGCGGGCAGGAAGGCGCGCGCAAACCGTCCCGCCGGCACCGCCCGGCGGGCGGCGGCAAGCGCCGTTTCCACCGCATCGACGCCAGCGTAACAGCTGCATCGCGGCGCGACCAATGCCGCAAGCTCTCCGTTGCCGCAGCCGACCTCCAGCGCGCTGGCGTAGCGGGGACTTGGCAGGGCCTCAACGGTGGAACGGAAGCGGTCACGCTCATACCCGCGGGTGCGGAACTGCCAGGGGTCGTCACCCTGTGCGTAGAGGTTGTCGAGCGTTTCGGGGGTAACGTGGCTCATGGCTGCGGCATCTCGAAGAAGATCTCGTCGCCGGTCTCGAACAGCGCCTCGAAGGCAGGGTCCATCACGAAGGCCTGCCCGGCGTCGTGGATGACCTTGCCGCGCTGGCTGGCATGGCAGTGGATGGCGCGGCGCTTGGCTGCGCGGTGGCGGTCGACCGGCAGCCGGTGTTCGACTCTGTAGTCGAGTTCGTCGCGAAACCTTGGACGCCACCAGCGAGACCAGACCGGGTAGCTGAACAACCGCAGCCCGGCATCCGCCGCCACGCGAACCGCGATCTCGGCGCAGGCGACATGGTCGCAATGCGGGTCGGTCGGCGCCGGTGCGATCAGCGTGCCCGCGCCAATCGCCCCTGCCAGCGCGACAAGCTGCTCCACGACTGCCTGCCGCGCTTCCGGCGGCGGCATAGCGGCGTCGCGCAGGTTCAGACGGGTCAGATGATCCGCGCTGCCCCCAAGGCAGGCGATCGCCGCCTTCAGCTCTGCCGCGCGCAGCTTCGCGATGCGTTCGGGCGGATAGGAGGCGGAGCCCTTGTGCGAGGCACTGCCGTCCGTCATGCAGACCACATGCGCGCCTGTGGTCGCGAAGGCCTCGGCCAGCAGCGCGCCGCAGGCGAGCGATTCATCGTCGGGATGCGGCGCCAGCAGCAGCACGGGCCGCCCCCCCGAGATCTGCGCAAGGTTGCTGCGGCGCAGGCGCGGGTCGGTGACATGGTCATTCATCGAGCCATCCCTCCACCGATTTCTCCTGCCCGAGGAGGACAAGACCGACCCTGCGGGTGAAGGCGTCGCGCGCCACCTGCCGGATGTAGCAGGCAAGATCGCGCGCCATCCGGCCGGTCGGATCGGCGGTGTCGAACATGGTCAGGCCGATTGACCGCTCCACCGCCGCGATGGCATCCTGCGCCAACTCCTCCGTCAGAAGCCGCATGGAGAGGGAGAGGGTCGCGGCCCGCTCCGGCTCCGCCCCGCCGGCGGGCCCCTCTGCCAGTTCGGCCGCGGCGGCGATGCCGCGACCGGCCGCCAGCACGCGCATGCCGATCGGGGCGAGCCGCATCAGATGCGCCTCCGCCTTCAGGAAATCGCGGCGCCGCAACTCCGCCGCCGCCCGGTCGAGCAGGCCGGCGATACCGCCGATGGTGACCGCGGCGATCCGCCATGTGCCGCCAAGGAACAGCGGTTCTTC
>JASBUM010000513.1 GCA_030147905.1 Acidimangrovimonas sp. | reverse complement strand
GCGCCGCCCGCCCGAAACGCAGCCTCGCCCGCGCACCGCCCGCGCACCGCCCGCGCACCGCCCGGGGCAACGCTTCGACCGCCGGTCTCGGCGCCGGGGTCCGGGGCGCGCCGATCAGCCGTCGCCTTCGGCCATTGTCGCCGGGGCCGGGACCGGGGCTGTGGCCGAGGGCCGGGCGGCAGGTTCGTCACCGCCATCGCTGCGCCAGCGATAGATAAGCAGGGACACCGCCCAGCCGGCCGCGAAGAGGCCGATGATCGCATATCCCAGCAGGTCGAAATGCCCGTTCATCCATGCGATCAGATCCCAGAACGCGCCGGCGAGGCCGAGCTTGGCCTCGAGCAGGCCGAGGACCTCGATCCCGCCGATGACGATCGCGACAAGAACCGAAAGGCTGGTGATCGCGAGATTGTAATAGAGCTTGCGTTCCGGGCGGACGAAGGCCCAGCCGTAGGCGCCAAGCATCAAGATGCCATCGGCCGTGTCGACCAGTGCCATGCCGGCGCTGAAGAGGACGGGAAAGATCATGATGGTCAGCGGCGAAATCCCGTCCGACACTCCGTTCGCGGACATCGCGAGCAGGCTGATCTCGGTCGCGGTGTCGAAGCCCAGCCCGAACAGGAGCCCAAGCAGATAGATCTGCCGGTTCCGCTCCACCAGCCGGAAAAGCCGCCGGAAGATGCGTGCCATCAGCCCGCCGCCGGCCATCAGCATGTCCATGTCCTCCGCGGCTACCGTCCCACCGCGGCGCAGCCGGCGCAAGCCCCGCCAGCTCGCCACCATGACCGTCATGTTGATGCCGGCGATGACGAAAAGGAAGCTTGCAGAGACAAGCGTGCTGACGATGCCCCCAATGGCACGGAAATCGGCGAACCGGCCCTGTAGCGCATGCGCCGTGACGGCGACCGCGGCGGCGATGAGCATCACCACCGTCGAATGGCCCAGCGAGAAGAAGAATCCCACCGTGACCGGGCGCCGGCCCTGTTGCATCAGCTTGCGGGTAATGTTGTCGATCGCCGCGATATGGTCGGGATCGACGGCATGGCGCAGGCCGAAGGCATAGGCCAGAAAGGCCGCGCCCAGAAGCGACGGCCGGTCGTGAAAGGCGATCAGCGCCCAGCCCCAGGCGAACAGGTTGAACCCTGCAAGCAGCGCAACGATCGCAATGATCCTTGCGCGCAGGTCGACAGGACCCGAATCGAAGATTCTGGAGAACATCATCAGCACTTTCCCCGGCACCCGCCGTGCCGGATCTGGGCAGCCGCCCGGGCCGAATCATGCCGGGCCGGCCGCGGGTTGCGTGATGACGGGCAGGTCTCCTGGCTCGCGGGTCCTTCCGCACCTCCGGCCTTCCCGGTTTCCCAGTGGCCGTGACGGAGGCGCGGTCGCCGCTCACAGTTGCGGGGGCAGCCACGGATCGGGCCCCGATTGGGTCGTCCCTACCGTGTTCCCTATTAATCCGGCGGGCTTGGCCCGTCCGGAACCCATCGGCGCCAGTATTGGCGCGTGCCGGCGCGCTTGTCCAGCACCGAGGCGCGTCGCCCCGCGGGCCTGCGGGGCGAGGGCTCGGCCCGGTGCGCCCGCAGGCCCGGAAGCGCTGCCTGCGGGGCGAGGGTGCGGCCCGCAGGCAGCGCCGCGCGCGCCCCGTGGACATGACGCGCCGCCCTTCAGCCGCGCGCCGCGCGCCGCAGGAGATAGACGTCCATGATCCAGCCGTGCCGCGCCCGAGCCTGCATGCGGGCCGGCCGGATCCGCGGCCCGGCGTCGGCCAGCGGGCCGGATTCGAGGATCTCCTCGGCCATACCCAGATAGGCGCCCCACCAGATCGTGACACCGGCGGGATCGAGGCTTTCGAAGGCGCAATCGCCGTCGAGCATCACCACCAGCGTATCGGCGCAATCGGGCCAGCCCTGGTCGCGCAGACGCCGCCCCGTCGTCACCAGAAACGGGGCGCCTATCTCGTTGAGCGTGATCGCATGGGCCGCACACAGGGCCTGGATCGCGGTGATGCCCGGCACTACGCGCACGACAAGGCCAAGCCGGGCCGCAATGCGCAGCGTGCTGTCGTAAAGCGACGGATCGCCCCAGACGAGAAGGGCCACGCGTGCCTCCGGCGAGCGGGCATGGGCCGCGATCCCGGCCGCCCAGCTTCGCGCGATCGCATCGTGCCAGGCCTCGACCCCGGCCCGGTAGTCGGGATTGTCGCGGTCGCGCAGCGGCAGATCGAATTCGACCACCTTCGCCGACTCGGCACCCAGAACCTGCGCGCAGATCGCACTGCGCAGATCGGCGAGATCGGCCTTGTCCGGGCCCTTGCGCGGGATCAGGACCAGATCCGCCTCGCGCAGCGCCCCGCGCGCCTGATCGGTCAGGTGCCCGGGATTGCCGGTGCCGATGCCTATCAGAAGAAGTTCGGTCATCTCGTACCGGCCGCCGCGGGGCCGGGGCCCGTTGTGGCGGGCGCATGGCCTTCGCCTTCGCTGTCGTCTTCGCCGCCATGGCCGGGCGTGGCGGCCAGCGCGCCATAGAGGATCAGCGCCGGCGCCTCGCCGGGCATGTCCTCCAGATACCGGGCGAGTTCGGCGATGGTCGACTGGATCAGGCTTTCGTCGCGGTGGCTGACGGCCTGCGCCAGAAGCGCGGGCGTCCCGGGCGCCAGGCCGTGCGCGATCAGATCACGCGCCAGCGCCGGGAAGGTGCGCTTGCCCATGTAGACCACGGTGGTGGCGGCCGGGTCGGCCAGTGCGGCCATGTTCAGACCTTCCGGCAACTGGCCGGTCGCATCATGGCCGGTGACGAACTGGACCCGGCGCGCCGTCAGCCGCCGGGTCAGCGGAATCCCGGCATGGGCCGCCGCCGCGCAGGCCGAGGGCACGCCGGGCACCACCTCGAACGGCACCCCGGCCGCGCGCAGCGCCTCGATCTCTTCCTCGAGCCGGCCGAAAATGCCGGCATCACCCGATTTCAGCCGCACCACCCTGGCGCCGGTGCGGGCATAATCAACCAACAGCCGGCTGACCTGATCCTGCCGGGTTGAGCGCCGGCCGGCGCGTTTGCCGACCCCGATCAGATCGGCGTCGGCGCGCGCCTGGTCGAGGATCGCGCCGGCCGAGAGATCGTCGAACAGGATCGCATCGGCCGCGGCGATCCGCTTCACCGCGCGGACGGTCAGCAATTCGGGATCGCCCGGCCCCGAGGAAACAAAGGAAACGAAGCCGGTCATGGCGCCTCCGCGATCAGATGGAAGAAACTGCCGCTGACCAGACCGCGGCACGAGCCGGTTTCGGCCACCGGGGCGCCGGTTGCGTCGCGCACCTCCGCCAGCGGCGGATCGGGCTGTGCGGCGATCATCGCATAATGGAATTCGTGGCCGCGCAGCTCCGCGCCCTCGGGAAGATTGGCCATCGGCGCGACAAGGCGGGCATGGCGATAGCCCAGATGCATCCTGCGCCTGGCGAATGTGGTCTCCAGTCCCAGAAGCCCCGCCATGGCATGGGTTTGGCCCTCGGCATCGGTCAGCGCGGCGCCCAGCACCATGTAACCGCCGCATTCGCCGTGTACGGGCCGGGTCTCGGCAAAGCGGCGCAGACCTGCCAGAAACCGTCCGGCGGCGGCGAGGCGCCCGGCATGCAATTCGGGATAGCCGCCGGGCAACCAGCAGATATCGGCCGTCGCCGGCGGGGCTTCGTCGGCGAGGGGTGAAAACGGCAGGATCTCGGCCCCGGCGCCGCGCCAGCCGTCCAGAAGATGGGGATAGACGAAGGAAAAGGCAGCATCGCGCGCCAGAGCGATGCGCTGGCCCGGCGGGCGCGGCGCCGGGGCCCCGGCCGCGGCGATACCGCCCGCACGCGCGGCGGCGCGCAGGGCGGCAGGGTCGACATGTTCGGCGACGAAATCGGCGGCTGCCTCGATCAGCGGCTCGAGCGCGGGCAGCTCCTCGGCCTGGACCAGGCCAAGATGGCGTTCCGGCATGGTCAGATCGGGACGTCGCGGCAGGGCGCCGAAGACGGGCAGTCCGGCCGCGTCCATCCCGGCGCGCAGCAAGGCCTCGTGGCGCGGGCTGGCCACGCGGTTGAGAACGACGCCGGCTAGCTGCACATCCGCGCGGAAGCGGGCAAGCCCGGCCGCCACCGCCCCGGCGGTCTGCGCCTGTCCAGCGCCGTCGATCACCGCCACCACCGGCCAGCCGGTGAGCGCGGCGAGATCGGCGCTGGCGCCGGTGCCGGCGGCGCCGGGTCGGGCGACGCCGTCGAAAAGGCCCATCGACCCTTCGGCAAGGATCAGATCGGCGCCCTCGGCCCGGGTCAGTGCGCGGGCCAGCATCGCCTGCGTCATCGCCCAGCTGTCGAGGTTGAACGAGGCCCGCCCGGTCGCCGCGCGATGAAACGCCGGGTCGATGTAATCGGGGCCGCATTTGAACGGCTGCACCTTCAGCCCCGCACGGGCAAAGGCGCGCGCCAGCCCGAGCGTG
>JASBUM010000510.1 GCA_030147905.1 Acidimangrovimonas sp. | reverse complement strand
CGGGAGCCTTGCGCTCACCGGCCATGCGGCGATGCATGGCGGTTGGGCGGGAAGCGGCCAGCGTATCAATGCGGCGGTGCATCTTCTGGCCTCGGGGTTCTGGCTGGGCGCGCTGCCCAGGGTCTTCGCCGCCTTCCCCAGGCTCGACGATCCGGTCGAGCGCGAACGCCTGGAGCGGTTCTCGCGAATGGGCCACATCGCTGTGGCGCTGGTCATCTTGACCGGAATCATCAACACCGCGCTGGTACTCGGCCATGCGCCGATCCATCCGGGCCGGCCCTACGAGGGGCTCCTCGATCTGAAGATTGCGATGGTGGCGGCCATGATCGGCCTGGCTGTGACCAACCAGTATCGCTTCATGCCGCGCCTGCGTGCGGGCGGCGATGCAGGGGCGCTGCGTCGCTCTGCCATGGCGGAGATCGTACTTGGGGCCTTGGTGCTGGCGCTGGTCAGCATCTTCGCCACCTTCGACCCGACCTGAGGCACAAAGTGCCGCCGGGGCGGGTGTCGACAGGGCCGATATCTGCGGCCCGGTGCGGGTAAGGGCGGCCCCGCTCCAGTCCCCGGCGCGCCTGCCGGCTGCGCTAGTCGTCGGCCGGCAGAAGGCCCAGCCCGCGCAGGTAGATCCCGATCCCGGCCTCCAGCAGTTCTTCGGGCGGGAAGGGGGCGCGCCCGCCCGGGCTGCCACGTGCGAACAGTTCCACCACGCCGTGGCTGAGCGCCCAGATATGGGCCGAGAACATCGCCGGTGGCGGGCGCTTGTGGGGCGGGATATGCTCGCCCAGCCGCTCGGCGGCGCGTTCGAGGATGCCGCGTGCGCGGCTGGCGGCTGCGGCAAGGCCCGGATTGGTGTTGACCGACACGCCGCTTTCGAACATCGCCATGTAATGGCCGGGGTAGCGGCGGGCGAAGGCCAGATAGGCGCGCCCCGTCGCCTCGAAGGCGGCCAAGGCCGTGGGCCGCCCCTCGTCGAAGGCATATTCCATCAGATCGGCGAAGATCAGATAGCCCTGGCGCGCGGCCTCGGCGATCAGGTCGTCGCGGCCGGCGAAATGACGATAGACCGCAGCCGGCGTCACCCCCGCCGCCTTCGCGGCCTCCGACAGGGTGAAACCCTGCGGCCCCTTCTCGGTGATCAGCCGCAGCGTCGCCTCGACCAGGGCCTGGCGCAGGTTGCCGTGATGATAGCCCTGCTTAGCCATCCAGAAGGTCCGGCCCTCCGCAGATCGCCCCGTCGATCCGGCCAATGGCGTCGCCGTCCTTGCCCGCGTAATCCATCCGCTCCAGAATCGTCTGGATTGCCGCGATGCGGGCGCGGCGCTTGTCGTCGGACAGGATCACCGTCCAGGGGGCATCGATCCGGTGGCTCCGCGCGAGGGTCTCGGCGATGGCCTCGCTGTATGCGTCCCAGCGCGCCAGTCCGTCGACATCGAGCCGGCTCAACTTCCACTGCTTGAGCGGATCACGCTCGCGGGCGAGAAAGCGGCGCAACTGCTGGCTGCGGTCGACCGACAGCCAGAGCTTGACCAGCACGATCCCGTCATCGACGAGCATGTCCTCGAATTGCGGCAGCTGGAAGAAGAAATGCTCGCGCTCGCGCTCCGAGACGAAGCCGAAGACCTTCTCGACCACGCCGCGGTTGTACCAGCTGCGATCGAACAGGGTGATCTCTCCGGCGGCAGGCAGCCAGGCGGCATAGCGCTGGAAATACCACTCCCTGCTCTCGCGGTCGCTGGGCTTGTCCAGCGCGGCGACGGCGCAGGCGCGCGGGTTCAGATGGGCGCGGATGCGCTTGATCGTGCCGCCCTTGCCGGCCGCGTCGCGCCCCTCGAACAGCACGACCAGCCGCTTCCCATGGGCGCGAAGATCCGATTGCAGCTTGGCAAGTTCGATCTGCAACGCCTTGAGATGACGCTTGTATTTCTTTTTCTTCAGCTTCTCGTCATAGGGGTAACTGGGCGCGCGAATGTCGCCCGGCCCGGCCGCCTTCACGGCCTTGCGCAACGCCTCGGGGGCGTCGTTCTCCAGATAGGCGCTGATGGCGCCGTCGAAGGGCAGGGACATCGCAACCTCCCGGGAGGGCGCCCGATGCCGCGCCCGTCGCTCCTGCAGTATCGCGATTGCCCCCCCTAGTGCAATCGTGCGCGATCTGCGGCGCGATGAATTGCGGCGACGGTTTCGTCCTCGCGGCTGTGGTGAGGCATGTGGCCTGCGCCGTCGAGCCGGATCAGGCTGGCACCCGTCACGGCGCGCGCCAGGGGTTCGGAATGGACCGCCAGCGGCACCGTCGTATCGGCCGTGCCATGGAGGATCTCGACCGGGCAGGCCAGCGCCGGATAGCGCGGCGCCATGGCTGCGAGATAGGGACGCAAGGCGTTGACCTGCGCGGCGTTCTCGCTCAGCGCGCGGCGGCGCAGGATCAGCCCTACACCCAGATGGGCGGCGTAGCACTCGGGCACCGGATCGGGGGCAAAGACGGCCTCGATCGCGCGGCGGATCCGGCCCGCGCCGGCCCAGGCCGCGACCAGCGGTATCGCCAGCCGCCGGCCAGCGCTGCGGCGGGTCAGCCGATACCACGCGCCGAGATCCCCCGGCCAGGGATGCGAGGCGGCGGCGACCAGAACCAGCGCCGCAACGCTTTCGGGGGCCTCGAGCGCCCAGGCCAGCGCCACCGCGCCGCCATAGCTTTGGCCCAGGACCACCGCCCGGCGCACACCGAGTGCCTGCGCCCCCGCCAGCAGATGGCGCGCCTGGGCCGCCGGATCCTGGCCATCGGGACCCAAGGGGTCGCTCCAACCCAGACCGGGCCGATCGAAGGCGATGACGCGAAAGGCACCGGCCAGC
>JASBUM010000497.1 GCA_030147905.1 Acidimangrovimonas sp. | reverse complement strand
CTCACCCTCGAGCACCTGAACCACGACCGGGGCCGAAGCCATGAATTCGCACAATTCGCCATAGAAGGGGCGTTCCTTGTGGACGGCATAGAAGGTGCCGGCCTGCTCCGGCGTGAGCTGGATCCGCTTCTGCGCGACGATCCGCAGACCTGCGTCCTCGAACTTGGCGTTGATCTTGCCGGTCAGGTTGCGCTCGGTGGCGTCGGGCTTGATGATGGAAAGGGTGCGTTCGATGGCCATGTGTGATCTCTTGACTATGCCGGAGCCGGCCCCTGCCCGCCCCTCGTTGCGGGCGCCCTGCTAGCACGGGCGGCCCCGGTTGGGAAGACCGCGACGCGAGCCGCCCCAGCGGCCGTGCCGGAGCGGCCGGCACGCACCTAGGCCGTTCTCTCGGCGCGCCAGAGCATGCGCGGCGGAAGCTGCCAGGCGCGCGCGCGCCGGCCTCACGCGCGCCGCCCCGGCGGTTTCTCCCGGCGCAACGGCCCCGCGCCCGACGACGGTCATCGTCATGACGGTCACCATTACGGCGGCCATCGAAACCGCGGCCGCAAGCCAGCCTATCGACGAAAAAGGGCGCGCCTCCTTCTTTCGGGCCACAAATACCGCGGGGGCGCGGGGGCAGCGCCCCCGCCTTTGCCGACCGGCCCGCTCCCGATCCTCACCCCCCTCGCGCAAGCCCGCTCACAGCCGCCTGCCCGCCCCCGCGCGCGTCCGCATCCTCGCGTGGCGGACGCCGCCCCGGCTCAATCGCCCCCCGCCCGCGCCGCGCCCCCACCGGTGCGCGCCGATGCCGTTGACCTTGCCCGCGCGATCGGGCAGGCAGGGGCATGCTTGTGATCGACGACATCAGCTATTCGGTCGAGGGACGCCCCCTGTTCGAGGGCGCCTCGGCGCGTATTCCGGCCGGGCACAAGGTGGGGCTGGTCGGCGCCAACGGCGCGGGCAAGACCACGCTCTTCCGGCTTATCCGCGCCGAGCTGACGCTCGAGGGCGGCACCATCTCCCTGCCCCGGCGCGCGCGCATCGGCGGCGTGGCTCAGGAGGCGCCGGCCTCGGATCAATCGCTTCTGGAGACGGTCCTGGCAGCCGACACCGAGCGCGCGGCGCTGCTGGCCGAGGCCGAGACCGCGACCGCCCCCGATCGCATCGCCGATATTCAGGCCCGGCTGGCCGATATCGACGCCTGGTCCGCCGAAGGGCGCGCAAGCGCGATCCTGCGGGGCTTGGGTTTCGACGCGGAGGCCCAGCAGCGCCCCTGCGCCGATTTCTCGGGCGGCTGGCGGATGCGCGTGGCGCTCGCGGGTGTGCTGTTCGCGCGCCCCGACCTGCTGCTGCTGGACGAGCCGACCAACTACCTCGATCTCGAAGGTGCGCTCTGGCTGGAAAGCTACCTGCAGAAATACCCCCATACCGTCCTGATCATCAGCCATGATCGCGGGCTTCTGAACCGCGCGGTCGGCGCCATCCTGCACCTCGAGAACCGGCAACTCGCACTTTATCAGGGCCCCTATGACCAGTTCGCGCGCCAGCGCGCCGAACGCCGCGCGCTTCAGACGGCCGAGGCCCGTAAGCAGGCCCAGCGCCGCGCCCATCTGCAAAGCTTCGTGGACCGTTTCAAGGCCAAGGCGACCAAGGCGCGCCAAGCCCAGAGCCGGGTCAAGATGCTGGAGAAGATGACGCCGATCACCGCGCCCGAAGAGGCCGCGCGCCACGTCTTCAGCTTCCCCGAACCCGAGGAGCTCGCCCCCCCGATCCTCAGCCTCGAGAGCGTGTCGGTGGGCTATGGCGGGCGCGCGGTGCTGCGCGAACTCGATCTGCGCATCGATCAGGACGACCGGATCGCGCTGCTGGGGCGCAACGGCGAGGGCAAGTCGACCCTGTCGAAGCTTCTGGCAGGGCGGCTTGATGCGATGGGCGGACGGATCACCCGCGCCACCCGGCTGCGCGTGGGCTATTTCGCCCAGCATCAGGTCGACGAACTCGCCCTCGACGAGACGCCGCTGCACCATGTCCAGCGGCTGCGCCCGGCCGAGGGTCAGGCCCGGCTGCGCGCACGCCTCGCAAGTTTCGGCCTCGGCGCCGATCAGGCAGAAACCCCGGTGGCGCGGCTGTCGGGCGGGCAGAAGGCGCGGCTTTCGCTGCTTCTGGCCACGCTCGACGCGCCGCATCTCCTGATCCTCGACGAGCCGACCAACCATCTCGACATCGAAAGCCGCGAGGCCCTCGTCGAGGCCCTGACCGCCTATTCGGGCGCGGTGGTCCTGGTCAGTCATGACATGCATCTTCTGGGCCTGGTCGCGGACCGTCTGTGGCTGGTCTCCGGGGGGGCGGTGCGCCCTTATGAAGACGACCTCGACGCCTATCGCGGGCTGCTGCTGGGCGCCGAGGATCGCGGGGGGGCAAGCGCGGCGAACGGCACCGCCGGCGGGGCGCGCGCCCCCGGCACCGGGCAGGCGGGAGGCGGACGCGCCGGCGCCGGCCGCCGCGCAAGCCGCGAGACGATCCTTTCCGCCCGCGCCGAGGTCCGCCGCTGCGAGGAGCGGATCGAGAAGCTCAACACGATGCGCGACCGGCTGGCGCGGAAGCTGGCCGATCCGGCGCTGTACGAGCCCGGCCGCGGCGGCGAGGTCGAGGTCTGGCAGAAGAAATACGCCGAACTGATGGAGGCGCTCGACCGGGCCGAGGCGCTGTGGCTCGCGGCACAGGAACAGCTTGAATCGGCCGAGGCCTAGCGCGATGGACACCGGCTTCGTCGTCACCGCCTTCGTCACGCTCTTCGTCATCGTCGACCCGATCGGGCTGGCGCCGCTCTTCGTGCCGCTGACACGCGGAATGAACGCCTCCGAGCGCCGCCGCGTGGCGCTGCGCGCAAGCCTGGTTTCAGTCGGGCTGCTGCTGGTCTTCGGGGCCTTCGGCGAGGCTATCCTGCGCTTCATCGGCATCTCGATCGCGGCATTCCGGATCTCGGGCGGGATCTTGCTGTTCCTGACCGCGCTCGACATGCTGTTCGAGCGGCGCACGCCGCGGCGGCGAGGCCAGGCCCATGACGCGGCGCATGACCCGTCCGTCTTCCCCCTTGCGATGCC
>JASBUM010000494.1 GCA_030147905.1 Acidimangrovimonas sp. | reverse complement strand
CGCCCTGCGGGTGCTGCTGTTCGCCGCGGCCCATTCCGACCGGCTGGTGACGATCGAGGAGACGCTCGAGGTCCATGCGATCTCGCGCGGGCATCTGATGAAGGTGGTGGGCATCCTCGCAAAGGCGGGCTTCCTGCGTTCACAGCGCGGACGGACCGGCGGTTTCACCCTCGGACGGCCTCCCTCCGATATCCGGCTGGGCGACGTCCTGCGCGCAACCGAGCCGGATTTCCGCATGGCGGAGTGTTTCGGGATCAATTGCACCTGCACGATCCTGCCCGCCTGCCGCCTGCCCCGCATTCTCGACAAGGCGCTGGCCGCCTTCATGGAGGTGATGGACGCCCATACCCTTCAGGACCTGCTGCTGCGGCCCGAGGAATTCGGGCTTGCGCCGGCCGGACGGTAGATCGCAGGCCCCGCATCCCCCGGCCCGCCCGCGCCGAACGGCAAGCCCGCGGGGATGGATGCTGCGCAACGGGTCTGTCCGGCAATGGCGGCGACCGGGCGCAGGCTAGTCCGCCAGGCAGCGACGGTGGAACGCGGCGTCGGGCTCGCCGGATCGGGGCCCGCGCCCGAGCGCCCGTGCCAACGCGAAAAAGCCTTGCCCAGGCATGCCCGTCGCGCGGCTGACGGCGCGGGCGGCGATGAAGGGCCGCCCGGCCCGGGCATCTTCGCGCATCGTCAGTTCCAGTGCCGCCGTGACCCTGCCGACGGCGCCGCGCCCGGTCAGGCCGAGGGCGCGGGCCAATGTGCCATAGCTTGGCAATTCCGCCCCGGCGGCCAGGGCTTCGAGATGGCGGCGAAGGCGCGCGGCCAGTTCGGCGCGGACCGGATCCGTCGCGCCGGTCGGACGGGGCGGCGGGATTTCATGCGCCGCACCGTCGGATGCAATTTCCGCAGCCCATGCGCGCGCGGGCCCGCGAAACACGATGCGGCTGCTTCCTGACCCCGCTCCGGGGTGCCGCTCCACCGCGATACCGCCGCGCTCCAGCCCCGCACGAACGTCTTCGACGGTCAGCCCCAGCCGGGGCGCCAGAAAGGCCGGGTCGACCCGGACCCGGCCGGATACGAGAGACAGGGCACCGGGGGGAACCGGACGCGACAGAACCGGGCTCGGCCCTCCCCGGCGACGGTAGAAGGGATCGGTGCCGGATGCGTGATCGGTCAGATCGACGATGCCGCATATCGCCGGCAGGGCCGCGCACAGCATCGTCGCAACCCCGCGACGCAGGGTCATCTGCGCGGATGCACAGCCCTGACAGCCGCCGGACATGCGCAGATAGACGACGCCGCCAGTGACCGATTCGGCCGTGACCTCGCCGCCGTGCCCGGCGATCGCCGGATTGGCGCGGTCGTCGAGCAGTCGGCGCACCGCCATCAGCAGCGCCGTGTCGTCGGCCCGGTCGGCGCCGGTATCGCTGACGCGCTCGCCTTGCGGGGGGCGGCTTCCGGTCAGCGCGGCCGGGATCGCCGTCGCCACCGGCGCGTTCAGCGTGCCCGGCCAGGCCAGCGGCGGCGCAGCCATTGGGGGTGGAGGCACGGACGGCGGTGCGCCGGCTTCCGCCACCGGCAACTCCGGAGCCGCCGCGCCCCTGCGGGGTTCTCCCGATCGCGGGGACGCCGCCCCGGCTTTGGCTGATTGCTGTCGCATGATCACCCCCGCCCGGCCAGGAGACCGACGCCGCATAAGGTCACTTCAGGATGGCACAAATAAAAAATATTGTCAGTATTTTTTTAACGGAGTAACCTGTCCCCGCCAGGTGTCGCCATCGCGAGACGCCCGCCAGCACGGCCAACCATCCACGGCCAACCATCCACGGCCGGCCATCCACCGGGCAGCCATCCACCGGGCAGCCACCCACGGCCTGCCGTCAGCACCAAAGGAGACAGACAATGACCGCAACGCCCGCCACCCTGGACGTCCGTACGCTGGTCCCGATGCAGCGACATGCGACGATCTTCGAGCATGTCGACGAACTTGCGCCCGGCGCCTCGTTCATCCTGGTGAACGACCATGACCCCAAGCCGCTCTACTACCAGATGGAGGCGGAATTTCCGGGCCGGTTCTCGTGGACCTATCTTGAACGCGGCCCCGAGGTCTGGCGGGTCGAGATCGGCAAGACCGAGGCCGCGGCCTGAATTGGCCAGCACCGGCGCGGCCCCCTCGCGGGTGCCGCGCCCAGCACCGGAGTACCGCCGATGAATGCCTCGCTGTCGCGCTGGAGCATGGCCTATTTCGCAACCGCTCTGGTCGCCTTGCTGGTGGCCGAGATCCTGATGGCAGGCGGTTTCGGCTATCCGGGCGACGATCCGGGCGCGCCGGCGACGTTGATCGTGGTGCATCTGGTGGCCATCGGCTGGCTAAGCCTGCTGATGTTCGGCGCGCTCTTCCAGTTCCTGCCGGTGCTGCTTGCGCGGCCGCTCTACAGCCAGGCCCTGCCTCTGCCGACGCTGGCCGCGCTGATCGCGGGGCTCGCCGCGCTGGTCGGCGGCTTCGCGCAGCTCGGCGGATGGCTTGCGCCGGGTCCGGACCTCCTTGCCTGGGGGGCGGGCCTGCTGGGGCTTGGTGTCACGCTCGCGCTGTGGAACCTCGGCCGGACGCTTGTTGCCGGCGGGGCACGCAGCCTGCCGGTCCGCTATGTTACCCTCGGGCTGGCAAGCGTCGCGGCGACCGCGGCCCTCGGCATCGTCTTCGCGCTGACCCTTTCGGGGCTGCCAGTGCCGGCGACGATGGCCACCCTCGCGGAGAGCGCCGTCCCGATCCATGCCGCGCTGGGGCTGGGCGGCTGGCTGACGGTCACCGCCATGGGGGTGAGCTATCGCCTTCTCGCGATGTTCATGCTGGCCCCCGAGTTGGAGCGTCGCGGCAGCCGGGCGGGCCTTGTCCTTGCCGTGACAGCGGTGGCCACCGCGCTTGGCGGCGGGCTGGCCGCCATCGCCGCGGGACGCGCGCCGGGGCCGATGCTGCTGATCGCGGCAGCCGCGGGAACGGGCGCCTTGCTTTTCTACGGGCGCGACATCGTCCACCTTTACCGCAACCGAAAGCGCCCGAGGATCGAACTGAACAGCCGGGTGTCGATCCTCGCGCTGGCCTCGCTGGCCGCCTCCGTGGCGCTTCTCGGGCTGCTGCTTGTCCTCGGCCGGCTTGGCCGCGACGCCGGGGCGCTGGTGTTTCTTGTCGCGATGGGCTGGCTGACCGGCCTCGGCCTCGCGCAGCTCTACAAGATCACGGCCTTCGTGACTTGGCTGGAATGCTACGGGCCGGTCCTGGGCCGGGTGACGACACCTCGGGTGCAGGATCTGGTGGACGAACGGCGGGCCCTTCCGTGGTTCGTCCTGCATTTCGCCGCCAGCTGGATGGGAACGGCCGCCCTGCTTGCCGGGGCGCCCCTGCTCTTTCGCCTTGCCGCGGCGGGGCTGGTCGTTGCCCTGCTCGGCATCCTGCGCGCCTTGCTCGGCACGCGGCGCCTGTCCGTTGTCGACGCCGCGCACCGTCTGCCCCCCGGCGCCCGCATGCCCCCTTTGCTATTTGCGCGGCTGTCTCCCATCAACCCGCGAGGAAAACCCAGGAAGGAGCACGAACGATGACCGATACCTTCAAGACCCTCGATGTCCGCCCCACCCTGCGCGCCGGTGGCGAGCCCTTCGCCGACATCATGGCAGCGGTCGGGTCGCTGGCGCCGGGCGAGGGGCTTCGACTGCTGGCGACCTTCCAGCCCAAACCGCTCTTTGCCGTGCTCGGGCGGCAGGGATTTTCCCACGAGGCCCGCGAAATCGGCGGCGGCGAGTGGGAAGTGCTGTTTCGCCGCACCAACGCCAACCCCGATGCCAACGCCGACACCAACCCCGCGCCCGGCCCCGACACCCACACCGGCGCCGACCCGGACGGGGCCGCCGATGGCGCCGACGCGCGGCCGTCAGTCCCGGGCACGGACTGGCCGACGCCCGTGCGCCAGATGGACAACCGCGATCTCGATCCGCCCGAACCGATGGAACGCATCCTGGCCGCGCTCGAAACCATGGAGGAGGGCGCCGTGCTCGAGGCCCTGCTATGCCGCGAGCCGATGTTCCTGCTTCCCGAACTGGCGGCGCGCGGCCATGCCTGGCGCGGCGGTTTCGATGCCGCGGAGGCGTCGACCTACCGCATCAGCATCCGCGTCCGGGGTGGCGCCGACGAAGGACGACGGCCATGACCGGACACGCGATCGACCCGTCGCCCCGTCCCGCATGGCTGGAAAACGAGGCGCTTGCCGCCTGCCGCAAGGCGCTGGAGGAGGTGATCGATCCCGAACTGGGATACAACATCGTGGGCCTCGGCCTCGTCTACGGCGTCACCGCCGAGCCCGGCGGCAGGATCGTGATCGCGATGACGACGACAACGATCGGCTGCCCGGCGACCGATTATCTTCTGGCCGGAGCGCGTAACAGTGTCTCCAGCCTGCCGGGTGTCGCCAGCGTGGACGTCAACCTCACCTACGATCCGCCCTGGACCCCCGAGATGATGGAAGCCGCGGCGCGACGATATTTCGGCATGGGCTGAGCCGACGATGAGATCCGCCCCCCACGCCGCCCCCGACCGCGAGATGCTCGCGGCGCTGCTCGAAGAAGCCCTGCGCCGGCTGGCCGACGCGGGCGAGGTCGAGCCGGCCTGTCGGCTGGCCGGACGGGCGTATACGGTCCTGCGCCGCGACGATCCGGCCGCCGCGCGGCGTTTTGATATCCTGCTTCACCGGCTGACGCCCCGGCTTGGCGCCGGAGGGGGGGCGCCGGGTGACGCCCCCGCCGCCGCGCCCGCCCTGCCCCGCCCCGAGGGCCGCTGACCGCCGGAGCGGCGACGCCGCGACACCCCGCCCGGCGACGACACGGAAGGCTGCGCGCCGACCGATCGACGGCGCCGGCGCATTGCCCGGACCCGCCCCCGGTCTGTCCCCGCCGCACCCGCCCCGAGGGCAGCCGATCAGTGCCGCCGCGCCCCGGACGGATCAGCGGACGCCCCGGATCAGCGGGCGCCCCAGGTATCGGACAGCCTGTAGCCCCCGGGCCAGGGATCGGAAGGGTCCAGCATGTGCTGATGGATACCGGTGATCCAGCCGCGTCCCGAAATCTCGGGCAGGATCGCGGGGCGGTCGCCGACCCATGCCTCGCCCAGGATGCGGCCCGAGAAGGTCGAGCCGATGAGCGAGCGTGCAGTCAGCCGGTCGCCAACGGCCATGTGACCGCGCGCATGCAGCACCGCCATGCGGGCCGACAGCGCCGTGCCTGTGGGCGAGCGGTCCACCTTGCCCGGACGGATCGCCACCGCGGCGGCGGTCTCCAGCCCGTCGGTGCCCTCACTCAATGCCCCGGCGAAGAGGCAGAAGGAGAAATGCCGCCAGTCGGGATTCTCGGGATGGACGAAGCCGATCTGCGCATCCGCGGCCGCGGTTATCCGCACACCCAGCCGCGCGATCTCATGCGCCTCCTGCGCGACAAGGTCCAGGCCTAGCCGGGCGGCTTCCACAATGACGAAGCTGTCGCCGCCATAGGCAGTATCGACGGCCAGCGTGCCCAGCCCAGCGACCTCGAGCGGCTGGTCGAGCTTCGCGGCGAAGGAGGGAACATTCCGCAAGAAGATCCGTTCGGCCTTGCCTTCGCGGCATTCCGCCCGGATCCGCACCAGCCCGCCCGGCGCTTCCAGCACGAGATGCGTCTCGGGCTCGGTCATCGGCACCAGCCCTCCGTCCAGCAGCACGGTCGCCACGCAGATCGCGTTCGATCCCGACATCGGCGGCGTGTCTTCCGGCTCCATGATGATGAAGGCCGCATCCGCCTCCGGATGTTTCGGCGGCACCAGCAGGTTCACATGGCGAAAGACGCCTCCGCGGGGCTCGTTGAGGACGAAATTCCGCAGCCCGCCGTCCTGCGCGATCCAGCGGCTCTGCTCCCAGATCGTGTCGCCCGGCGGCGGCAGCACGCCACCGACGATGACGTCGCCGACCTCGCCCTCGGCATGGGCCGAGATCACATGTACGGTTTTCGACGACCGCAAGTCAGATGTCCTTCATCAGCCGCAACGCGTCATAGATCGCCGCATGAATGTTGCGCGCGCTGACCGCGTCGCCGATGCGGAACAGCGCGAAGGCGCCATCGGGGTTGCGGCGGACGGATTGGGGACGGCCCTCGATCAGCGCCTCGTAATCCACCGCGCCCAGGTTCGACGAATGCGGCTTGAGATCGAAATAAAGATCGGCCAGCGGAAGGGTGCCGTAGTTCACCACCACCTGGTCATAGGTCTTCTCGCTGGTGAAGCTGCTGTAATCGGTGCCGATCGTCGCCTTCAGCCGGTTGCCGTCACGGTCGATCCCCATCAGGCGGCGGGTAACGGTGAAAGTGACGTCGCGTTCTTGCAGCGCGCGCATGTAGGGCACCAGGTTCATCGCCATGATATCGGGGGCGAAGGTGCGATCGGGCGTCATCACCTCGACCTTCGCGCCCGCCTGCGCCGCCACCTCGGCCGCCATCAGGCCCGGATGGTCGCCCGATTCATCGTAGATCAGCACCTCCTGCCCCGGCTTCACATCGCCCGAGATCAGATCCCAGGCGCTGACCGCCAGCGGCTGTTC
>JASBUM010000491.1 GCA_030147905.1 Acidimangrovimonas sp. | reverse complement strand
GGCATCGCCGAGATGCGCGCGCGCTTTCCCGGTGCGCCGGTGGTCTCCTACGTCAATACCACCGCGGCGGTGAAGGCGGCCTCGGACATCTGCTGCACCTCGGCCAATGCCGCGCAGATCGTCCGCGCGCTCGACGCCGAGACGGTCATCATGACGCCCGACAAGTACCTTGCCCAGAACGTCGCCCGCGCGGTGCCAGAAAAGCGGGTCGTGTGGTGGGACGGGGCCTGCATCGTCCATGAGCGCTTTACCGCGGCGGATATCGCGGATTTCCGCAGCTTCCAGCCCGACACCACGATCATCGCCCATCCCGAATGCCCGCCCGAGGTCGTCGCGGCCGCGGATTTCTCCGGCTCGACCGCGGGGATCATCGACTATGTCAGCCGCGAGCGCCCGGCCCGCGCGATGCTGGTGACGGAATGTTCGATGGCCTCCAACATAGCCGACGCCCTGCCCGAGGTCGATTTCGTCGGGCCGTGCAACATGTGCCCCTACATGAAGATGATCTCGCTCGAGAAGGTGTTGTGGTCGCTGCACAGCATGACGACCCCGGTCGAGGTCGCCCCCGAGATCGCCACGCCCGCCCGCCGGGCGGTGGAACGGATGATCGCGCTGTCGCGACGCGACGCGGCATGATCCTGCACACCGATCGGGTGGTGATCCTGGGCGCGGGGATCGCGGCACTCACGGCGGCGCTGCGCCTAGCGCCGCGGCCGGTGCTTGTCGTCTCGCCCGAGGCCTTGGGTGGCGGGGCCTCCTCGGCCTGGGCGCAGGGCGGGGTCGCGGCGGCGATCGCGGCCGGCGACGATCCGCGCGACCATGCCGCCGATACCATGCGTGCCGGTGCCGGTATCGTCGATCCCGGGATCGCGGCCATGGTCACCGCCGCGGCGGCCGAGCAGGTGGCGATGCTGGCCGAACTCGGGGTGCCCTTCGACCGCGATGCGAGCGGGGCCTTCTGCGTCTCGCGCGAAGCTGCCCATGGCCGGCCGCGGGTGGTCCGCGTGCTGGGCGATCAGGCGGGTGCGGCGATCATGGGCGCGCTGGTGCGGGCGGTGCTGGCTGCGCCGTCGATCCAGGTCCTGGAAGGCGCCGCCGCCGGCCGGCTGCTGAGGGGCGATGACGGCAGGGTTCGCGGGGTCCGCCTGCATGGCAGCGACGGCCGCGCCGGGGCGCTGAACCTGCACGCCCCGGCGGTGCTGATGGCCGCCGGCGGTGCGGCCGGCCTTTTCGCGGTGACGACCAATCCGGCCCGCATCATGGGACAGGCCCTGGGCATGGCGCTGCGCGCGGGCGCGGTGGCCGCGGATGCCGAATTCGTGCAATTCCACCCCACCGCGATCGCGTCGGGCGAGGACCCGGCGCCGCTGGCGACCGAGGCCCTGCGTGGCGAGGGCGCGATCCTCGTCAACGCCGGCGGGGAGCGTTTCATGGCCGCCTGCCATCCGGATGCGGAGCTTGCGCCGCGCGATGTTGTAGCGCGCGCCGTCTATGATCAGACCCGTGCCGGCCAGCGCCCCGCGCTTGACACGCGCAAGGCCGTGGGCAGCGCGCTGACCGCGCGTTTTCCGGCCGTCGCCGCGGCCTGTGCGCGCGCCGGGATCGATCCGCGGTTCGAACCCATTCCGGTCGCCGCGGCGGCTCATTACCACATGGGGGGCATCGCCACCGACGCCTCCGGACAAAGCAGCCTGCCCGGCCTGTGGGCCTGCGGCGAGGCGGCCTCTACCGGATTGCACGGGGCCAATCGCCTGGCCTCGAACGGCTTGCTCGAGGCGTTGGTGATGGCGGAGCGCGCCGCCGCCTCTATCGCCGGGGCATTGGGCCCGGCGGGTGATGCCGCGGTGCCCGTGACCGAGGATTTCGACACGTGGCCGGCGGATGGTTCGGGGTTCGAATCCGGGTCCGAATGCGCCCCCGACCCCGAAACCGTGGCCACCCTCCGGCGGTTGATGACCGACCATGTCGGCCTGCACCGGGATGCCGCGTGTCTGCGCCGCGCGCTCGATGGGCTGGGCACGCTGTCGCGCGCCGCACGCGGCGACGCGCTGGCCAACATGATCGCCGCCGCCACTGCGATCGCGGCTTCGGCCCTGGTGCGCCGGGAAAGCCGCGGGGGCCATTTCCGCGCCGACTTTCCGCAGCCCGATCCGGCACAGGCGCGGCGCAGCACGATGACACTGGCGCAGGCCGTGGCCCTGCGCGATCCGAAGGAGGCAGGCTGATGTTGCCCGACTTGCTGATCGAACCGCTGGTTCGCGCCGCCCTGATCGAGGATCTCGGTCCCTCGGGGGATGTCACCAGCCGTGCCGTCATTCCCGAGGGCACCCGCTATCGGGCGCGGTTGCGCGCGCGCCAGGGCGGGACCGCCTCGGGGCTGGCGGTGGCGGCGATGGCGTTTCGGCTTGTCGATCCGGCGCTGTCCCTGCGGATGGAGGCGACCGATGGCGCCGCGTTCGAGCCGGGCCAGACGCTCATGTCGATCGAGGGCGACGCCGCATCGATCCTGATGGCGGAACGCGTCGCGCTCAATTTCGCCTGCCGGCTGAGCGGCATCGCCACGCTGACCGCAGCCCATGTCGCGCAGGCGCGTGGCAGCCGGGCGCGGATCACCTGCACCCGCAAGACCACGCCGGGGCTGCGTGTGCTGGAGAAGGAGGCGGTGCGGCACGGCGGCGGCTCCAGCCATCGCTACGGGCTGTCGGACGCGATCCTCATCAAGGACAACCACATCGCGGCCGCGGG
>JASBUM010000485.1 GCA_030147905.1 Acidimangrovimonas sp. | reverse complement strand
CGCATCGCCTCGGTCTCGCGGTTGGGGGAGGCGACCGAGCCGGAATCCAGGTGGTCGCGGCCGATAACCACGGGCGCCTTCAGCTCGCCCGTGCGCACCATCTCGTTGAACATCAGCCCGGCGCGGTGCCGTTCGCCCAGCCCGATCCAGCAGATCCGCGCGGGCAGGCCCTGGAAGCTGATCCGTTCGGCCGCCATGTCGAGCCAGCGATGCAGGTGGGTGTTCTCGGGCAGCAGCCGCTTCATCGCCGCGTCGGTGGCGCGGATGTCGTCGGGGTCGCCCGAGAGAGCCACCCAGCGGAACGGGCCGATGCCGCGGCAAAAGAGCGGCCGGATATAGGCGGGAACGAAGCCGGGGAAGGCGAAGGCGGTCTCCAGCCCTTCCTCCTTGGCCATCTGGCGGATGTTGTTGCCGTAGTCGAGTGTCGGCACCCCGGCGTCCCAGAACGCCACCATGGCGGCGACCTGGTCGCGCATGCTGGCGCGGGCCGCGGCCTCGACCGCGGCGGGTTCGTCGGCCTGACGCGCGCGCCATTCGTCGAGCGACCAGCCCGCCGGCAGATAGCCGTGCAGCGGATCATGGGCCGAGGTCTGGTCGGTGACGAGATCGGGCCGGCCGTTGGGCAGCGTGGCGCCCGTCTGCATGCGGGCCACGATCTCGGGGAAGACCTCGGCCGCGTTGCCGATCAGGGCGACCGATGCGGCCTTGCCCGCCGCGGTCCAGCGCCCGATCATCGCCAGCGCCTCGTCGAGGTCGCGGGTCTTGGCGTCGAGATATCCGGTGCGCAGGCGGAATTCGGCCCGTGCCTCGTCGCATTCCACCGCCAGGCAGCAGGCGCCGGCCATCACCGCCGCCAGCGGCTGCGCGCCTCCCATGCCGCCCAGCCCCGCGGTCAGGATCCAGCGGCCCGAGAGATCGCCGCCGTAATGCTGGCGGCCGGCCTCGGCGAAGGTCTCGAACGTGCCCTGAACGATGCCCTGGCTGCCGATGTAGATCCACGAGCCGGCCGTCATCTGGCCGTACATCATCAGCCCCTTGCGGTCGAGTTCGTTGAAATGGGCCCATGTGGCCCAATGCGGCACCAGGTTGGAATTGGCGATCAGCACCCGCGGCGCGTGGGGATGGGTGCGGAAGATCCCCACCGGCTTGCCCGATTGGACCAGCAGGGTCTCGTCCTCTTCGAGGTCGCGCAGTGCCGCCGTGATGCGGTCGAAATCCGCCCAGCTGCGCGCGGCCCGGCCGATCCCGCCGTAGACCACCAGTTCATGCGGGTTCTCGGCCACATCGGGGTGGAGATTGTTCATCAGCATCCGCAGCGCCGCCTCGGTCTGCCAGGACTTGGCCGACAGCTCGGTTCCGGTGGGCGGGTAGATGTCGCGCTGATTGTTCCTGCGGTCTGTCATGGCATCACTCCTGCGGCCAGAGCGGGGGCGGGGCAAGGCCCGCGGCATCGACCAGCGCCCTTTCGGCGACAAGCCGCGCAGCTTCGGCGATGTCGGGCGCAAGGGCACGGTCGGTATCAAGCACGGGCACCGCGGCGCGCAGCCGCGCGATGGCGCGGGCGAGCGCGGGCGAGGTTTCCAGGGGCGCACGGAACGCGATCCCCTGTGCGGCGCAAAGCGCCTCGACGCCGAGGATGACATGCAGGTTCGTCACCATCGGGCCAAGCCTGCGCGCGCCATGGGCGGCCATGCTGACGTGATCTTCCTGATTGGCGGAGGTGGGCGTGCTGTCGGTCACCGTGGGATGGGCGAGATGCTTGTTCTCGCTCATCAGCGCGGCGGTGGTGACCTCGGCGATCATCAGGCCCGAATTCAGCCCCGGATCGGGGGTCAGGAAGGGCGGCAGGTCGAAGCTGAGCGTGGGATCCACCATCAACGCGACGCGCCGCTGGGCGATGGCGCCGATCTCGGCCAGGGCAAGCGCGGTCATGTCGGCGGCGAAACCCACCGGTTCGGCGTGGAAATTG